>CACZOZ010000436.1:0-3618 GCA_902782865.1 uncultured Eubacteriales bacterium | reverse complement strand
GGGACGCCCAGCGGGCGGGGGTGATCGTGTCCATCGCGTCCGGCCGCTCGCCCGGCAATATTTTTCTGATGCTGCGCGAGGCCGGCCTCGTCTGCCCCCTGATCACCGTGAACGGGGCGCAGTGCACCGATGAGGCTCTGAATACCTTCGCCCTGCATCCGATGGCGCCGGGCACGGCCGCGGCGGTGTCCGATCTCCTGTTTTCCCGGGGCGTGCGTTTTTTCATGATGGGCGACGGCTTCGTCTGCACCAGTGATGAGACCATGCGCCACCACAGCGAGCTGCAGTTCGGCGAGCGCCTCACGGAGCTGGGCCACCGCTTCTTTCGGGGTCCTGCGGTGCTTGAGAAACTGGCGCGCACCGAAAACATCCTCAAGTTCTTCGTGCCGGAGACTCCCGGCCTGGACCGGATCCGTTCCGCGCTCAAGGCTCTGCCGGGCATCGACGTGACCCGATCCGGCCCGAACAATATCGAGATCCTGCCCCATGGGGTGGATAAAGCCGTCGGGATCAGGGATATGGCCGGGAAGTACGGCATCCCTGCGGAAAACGTCATGGCGGTGGGGGACGAGGAAAACGATATCCCCATGCTGGACGCGGCGGGCTGGCCCGTGGCCATGGGGAACGCGTCGGAGGAAGTGAAGCGGCACGCCCGCTTCGTCACTCTCACGAATGATGAGGCCGGTGTCGCGGCTGCGATCAGGCGTCTGGTCCTTTAGGCGCGGCCGGTCAGGCATAAAAAACAGCTTGCGCAAAAGCGGCTTTCACGTTATACTGTCCGGGCGCTTTCAAGCGCGGTGAGTTCGAGACCTTCCTCACCTAAAACAAAACTAAAGGATGGATAAGTACCGATCATGAAGAAAGACCTTACGAGGAACATCGTTTTCGGCGGCATGACGGCCGCCCTTTATGTTGTGCTGACGATGCTGGCGGCGGCCTTCGGCCTGGCCAGCGGCGCTGTTCAGGTCCGCCTGTCCGAAGCCCTGACGATCCTGCCCGTCTTCACGTCCGCGGCGATCCCGGGGCTGACGGTGGGCTGTGTCCTGGCGAATATCGTCACGGGCTGCGCCGCCTGGGATGTGGTTTTCGGCAGCCTGGCGACCCTGATCGGGGCGGTGGGCACCCGGCTCCTGAAGGACAGGCCGATCCTGGCCTGGATCCCTCCGGTGATCAGCAATGTGGCGATCGTGCCCATCGTGCTGATGAAGGTCTACGGCCTTACGGACGCCTGGTGGTATCTCGCGCTGACCGTCGGCGCCGGTGAGATCATCTCCTGCGGCGTGCTGGGCCTTCTCCTGTACAGGTCTGTGAAGGACCTGCCCGTGCTGAAGGAGCTGAAGTGATCCGCTCCCGGCCTTTGCGCGAAGGTCTCACTGCGCTTCGGGCCGGTGGTCGGACAGGGATCCGCGTGCGTTTTCAATGGTTTTTGTGCTTGACATTCTGTTTCAGGCATCGTATAATCGGATTTGGTCACGATTGGGGTGATTGGTTTGCGGTTGGATGTATCTGACGCGTTGAAGAGCCCGGGCGAGGAGTTTCCCTTCAGGTTGGAAGGGACTCTCCCGCAGCAGGAGATCTTCGGTGAAACGGTGACTTTTGACCGAGCGGTCATCAGCGGCACCGTTCGTTTCGAGGAGAATGTCCTGTACCTGTCCGGCACACTGTCGACTTCAGCTCACGGTGCGTGCGCCGCTTGTGGAGAACCGGTCACATTCCCGGTCGAGGTTCCCGTCGACGAAGTCTTTACCCGTCTGAGCCATCAAATGATGCTGAAACGGGAAGCCGAAAAGACAAGTGACCTTGAGGAGGAGCAGCTGATCTTCGAGGGTTCCGGCGTGGAGCTGGAGCCGTTGGCGCTCACCCTGACCCTGCTTGAATTGCCTATCCGCTTCGAGTGCGTCCCCATCTGCGAAGCGATGCGGCAGGCCAGGCGGGACACAGATACCTTGAATGCTTGCCAGAAGGAGTTGCCCGACCAGCATCCTTTTTCGGCATTGCAGCAATTGCTGACAAAGGATCAGGAGGTGTGATGTATGGCACTGCCAAAAGAGAAAGTATCCAAGGCCCGTGGCCGCAGCCGCCGCGCTAATTGGAAGCTCACCCCGCCCGCGCTGGTGGAGTGCACTCAGTGCCATCAGATGAAACTGGCCCACCGCGTTTGCAAGTTCTGCGGGTATTACGCCGGGCGCCAGATCATCGTGATGGACGAAGAAAAGAAATAATTTCCCCCTGAGAAGGGAAGGAGTAGGCGTTTCATCCTCTTCAGAGAGAGCGGCCATGGCTGGGAGCCGCTCGGGGAACGCGCCGAAGGTCGTCCCGGAGGGCGGCGGGTGAATAATCAGCCCGCCCGTGAGCGCGCGATAAGCGTTTTAAGAGGCGGCGTCAGCCGCAAAGATAGGTGGTACCACGGAACCGCTCCGTCCTTTCGGGATGGGCGGTTTTTTTGTAAAGGAGAATCGGGATATGAGCGAGTTCACCATGGAAAAGAATTATGATCCTTCCAGGATCGAACAGAAGACCTATGAGAGGTGGGAATCTTCCGGCGCGTTCCGTGCTCAGATCAAGCCGGGCCGCAAGCCCTTCACCATCGTCATGCCGCCGCCCAACGTGACCGGGCAACTGCACATGGGCCACGCCATGGACTGCGTCCTGCAGGATTCCCTGACCCGCTTCCACCGCATGATGGGGGATCCCACACTGTGGCTCCCGGGCACGGACCACGCTTCCATCGCCACCGAGGTCAAGGTGGTCGAGCAGCTCCGGGCCAAGGGCATCAAAAAAGAAGACCTCGGCCGCGAGGGCTTCCTTGAGCATGCCTGGGCCTGGAAAAGGGAGTACGGCGGGCGGATCACCCGTCAGCTGCGCCGCCTGGGCGCCTCCTGCGACTGGGACCGGGAACGCTTCACCATGGATGAGGGCTGCTCCAAGGCCGTCCGTGAGGTCTTCGTGCGCATGTATGAGAAAGGCCTCATCTACCGCGGGAACCGCCTGATCAACTGGTGTCCCTGCTGCAACACCTCCCTGTCCGACGCCGAGGTAGAGTACGAGGAGAAAGAAGGGCACTTCTGGCATATCCTGTATCCCGTCAAGGAGACGGGCGAAATGCTGGAGCTGGCGACCACCCGGCCCGAGACCATGCTGGGCGATACGGCCGTGGCCATCAATCCCGCCGACCCCCGGTACGCGCATCTCCATGGCTGCCATGTGATCCTGCCCCTTGTCAACAAGGAGATCCCCATCGTGTGTGACGAGCACGCGGACATGGAAAAGGGCACCGGCGTGGTCAAGATCACCCCCGCCCACGATCCCAACGACTATGAAGTGGGCCAGCGCCACAGCCTGCCCATCATGCGGGTGTTCACCTACGAGGGCCGCATGACCGGCCGCGAGGATCATCTGGCCGCGGAGGAGCTGTTCGCCTCGGGCAAGAACAGTGTCAACGAGCCCCATGTGCTGGACTGCGGCAAGTACGCCGGCATGACCACCCTGGAGGCCCGCAAGGCCATCGTGGCCGATCTCGAGGCTCTGGGTCTGCTCAAATCAGTGGAAGCGATCCGCCACGAGGTGGGCACCTGCTACCGCTGCCACGAGGTGGTGGAACCCATGGTCAGCAAGCAG
>CACZOZ010000435.1:0-2437 GCA_902782865.1 uncultured Eubacteriales bacterium | reverse complement strand
TTTCTGCTCGAATCCGAGATATCTGGAGCCCTGGAACGTAAGCACGCCCTGATCGCCTTCGGCGAGCACACCGTACTCCGGATCCTTGACGCCCAGTTCCACCCGTCTGCCGTTCTCCAGCTCAAAGGTGACGAAGTACCGGGTATAGACCGATGAGCCCAGAGTGTTCATGGCGGCCGAGCTGCCTCTCATCATCGTTCGGCCGTGGCCCGTCACTTTCATCCTTTTGGTGACCACCCGGGCGTTCACGGTCTCCCGGGGCGAATTGTTGTTCCTGATCCAGACGTAGAGGCCCCTGCCGATCGCTCCGAGGATGAGGACGGCAAAGATCACGATCAGCACGATCATCAGGGGGCTCATCCCGCCCTCGAACCCAAAGGATACGCCATAGTCCGTCATTTTCAGTCATCCCTTTCTTAAAAAGCCGGCCCGCGCCCGCTGCGGGTCACATTCCCCGACGGGCACGGGCCGTGGAAGGTCAGTCCGTCAGGAAACTGTATTCCAGGACCGTGCTTTCACCGTTCTCGGTCCAGACCACATGGCCGGACTCATCGCAGGAGAAGGTTACATCGAAGGGCTCCTCGCCCTCGAATTCGACCGTCGCGAAAACGGTGTCGGTGACGGCGTCATAATCGCCCTTCACGATGGCGTCCTTCAGGATGGCGTTGTCGCTGCCGCGCTGGTAGAGGCGGATATCGTACTGGCCGTCATACCAGTCGTAGAAGAGCACTTCGATATCGCCCTTCATCCAGCGGCCGCCGTAGAAACTGCCGATATTCTCGAAAGCCAGATCCTTTCCGGCGTCCTCTTTCACGTCCCGCCAGAGGAGCTTCGCGTTCTCATCGATGACGAATTCGGCGTCGCCGTCCTCATAATAGGTGACGGGCCAGTCACCCGTGACGATATCCCGCTGATAGTGCAGCCCCAGCGGGACCGCCGTGAGCGTGCCGTCCTGCCCCAGGGCAGCGGCATATTCCCAGATGTCCTCCAGGTTGTCGCCCAGCCTGTGGACGACCATCACCCTGACGCCGTCGTCTTCACCGTACGCTTCGATCCGCCATTCACCGTTTTCGGCGATCCAGGTGCTCACATACACCGCCGCGTCGGGATAGATGTCCAGATAATCACCGGCAGCCTCCTCGGCGGGCGCTGCCAGCACCGCAAAGGACAGGCAGAGGCTCAGGATAAGGGCAAACAGTTTTTTCATGCTCGGTCGCTTCCTTTCTTTTCGTTAAGTGATGTCATGTACGCGTCGATCCTGCATACAGGATTATACGTGTCCCGCCTCGGGGATGGCAATAACTTTTTGACGATTTGTCGGGCATCGGTCGAAAGCGCGTCGGACAGCCGCGCACTATTTCCGGTCCCTGTAGGTCACTTTCAGAAAGTCCGGACCGGCGACGGTGATCCAGGTCTTTCCGCGCTGCAGGCGGATCTCATTGCCCTCCGAGTCGAAAAAGATCGTCCTGTCATCATAGCCGGTGCGGACCCAGTAGCCCGGGATGTACCTGCCGCCCATGAAGATATCCGCGTTGCCCTCGCCCACCTCGTCCAGCACCGGGCGGTTGGTGGTGCCGTTGTAATAGGTCAGGGTCGTCCACTGGACGATCAGGTTGTTGTAGCCGAGGGTGTTCCTGCGGTCCAGCAGGTCGTAATAGCGGGACTGGCCCTTGTTGTAATACCGCCGGTACACGTTCGCCTCGGCGTCGTACTCATAGCCCGTATCGAAGCCGCTGCCGTACTCCAGATAAACATAGCCCGCCTCATCCCCGCCGGATGGCTTCTCATCCGTGAACAGGTAGGGCCGGGGGGCCGGGGCCAGGTCCGTTTCGATCAGGTCCTCATAGAGCTTCCTCACCTTGATGCCGTGGTTGTGAGGGCTCTTTTTATCGTTGTTGTTGCGGCCGTAATCCGATGAGTGGGGCGCCATGCCGATGATGTTGATGCGCCGCATGTCGGCCGTCTTCAGGCCGTACTGTTTGAACCGGGCGTAAACGCTGGTGCCCTCCTCATCCTGGCCGCCCGCGTGGACCAGGGTGCCGCCCCATTCCTGGCGCAGGTCCACGTGCATCGTCCGGGTGGAACGGACCGGGCCGGCCCATTCCGGGATATCACTGGAATACAGAGCCACCAGACGCGTCATACGGATGTCGATGGGCATCTCGTACATGATGTCCGCCTGGGCGATGCCGTACTGGGGCAGCGCGCCCCACACATTGTCGATCATCACCAGGATGGGATAATAGGTGCCCTCCCAGGGCAGCCCGGTGGTGGGGCTCTCCCCCGGGATGACGGGGTTCACGGGCCACAGCCCGTTCTCATCCGCGCCCCGGGGAGCGATCCCCCGGTCCGCGGTCGGGTCGATGAGCGTGCCCTTCTCGGCTGCCGGGGCAGAAGAACAAAGCGCCGCCGTGAGGCACAGCGCCAGCAAAAACGC
>CACZOZ010000434.1:0-2553 GCA_902782865.1 uncultured Eubacteriales bacterium | reverse complement strand
GGGCGCCCGGCCCTTCCTCGGTCCCGCTTACAGCTGTTTCTGCCTGCGGATCCTGTCCGCGCGCTCGATGATCTTGTCCTTCCAGTCATCATCCTCCGCGTCCAGCTGGTAGGCCTCAAAACCGTTCTGCAGGGCGCCGGAGCAGATGACCGACTCGTCATCCACATGCAGGGCGATATGGTATCTGGCGGGCATTTTCTGCGGCAGGATGGTCTTGCTGAGCGCCTGGACTTCCCGCATGTGCCTGTCCCCGTTCACGATGCCGTCGAACCGTACGCCGTAGCAGCGGAACAGCCCGCGGATATAGGCATCGGACCGGAAGGAGGAGGTATACACCCACACTTCGTAACCCAGCTCCTGGAGGGACCGGATCAGATCGGGCGTTCCCAGCCGCAGGCGTTCCTTGAAGATCCTGTCGAAGGGAAAGCGGGGCGGCGGCTCGGTCTTGTGGGTCTTCGGTGACACGAACAGCACTTCGTCCAGGTCGAAGGAGACCCGCATTTTCAGTTTTTCAGGCTGCTTACTCATGTTTTTTGCTTATCCTGTTTTCCACCACATCCATGATCCCGGTGGACCAGCCCGCCCCGGGATCGCTCAGGGGGAATTCCTCAAAATCCTTTGAGCCTCTGTGGGTACAGAGCACCGTTTTGTCGTCGATGTGGAGCGTGGACTTATAGCGGCTGTCCAGCAGGGTCTCTATTTCTTTGCTGTTCTCCTTGGGGCCCTTTCTCGCCGTGCCGGTCACGATCCCCGTCACCGGGACCCGGTAGTGGATGAAAAAGGCGCGGATATAATCCAGGGAATAGTACTTCGCCGAGTAGACCCAGATATCATAGTCCTGCTTCTTCAGGAAATGGAACAGGGCCGGGATGCCGAGCTTGAGGCGTTCTTTGTACAGTTTTCTGAAGGGGTAGGGGAGGGGCTTTTCCAGGCAGGGATCGTTCGCGGGCCGGAACACGGTCTCGTCCAGATCCAGTGTGACGCGCCTGTCGGAAGTGGATTTCTCCAGCATCTTCCGGATATCCGCGGTCCGTGTCGGATCCACGACCCTGACGGGAAGCCTTTTCATCCCCGCCCGCCGCGCCGCTGCCCAGCGGTGATGGCCGTTGAGGATGAAATATCCGTCAGGCCGGGCTTTTTCCACGATCAGCGGCTCCGTGATGCCGCCCCTGAAGCTGACGGGCGCGTTCACGTTATTCCCGAACCGTATGTATTCGCTCAGGTATTCGGAGATGATCTCGTGGTTGGGTCCCACGTCCGGCTGGCAGAACTCATCATTGGGATTCGGGTGCAGCTTGTATAAAGCCGCGCTCGTGACGAACAGGCGCCTGAGCAGCCCGGCCCGTACGGGATAGTAGAAGGCTTTGACTTTGCCGACTTCCTTCTCGAGTTCGGCCTGGAACTTTGTTTTTGATTCCTGAGACATGATCCATATACTCTCTTCTGCTGATTTTTGCCCGACCGAACGGGTATCCCCGTTGGATCGGGTGCGGTTTTATTATACCTGAAACCCCTCTGTGCCGCAACCGTCATCGCTCATATCCCCGGGTCCGGTCTGCTCCTTTTTCGCGGCGGCAAACAGGCGGATGGATACAGCGGCCGCCGTGATACCGGTCAGGAAGATGCTCAGGATCAGCGGATGAACGCGGCAGCCATGCACACGGCGAGGCTGGTATAAAGCATGGCACAGACGGGACTTTCCGGTGGCACGACGCGTACCACAGGAACAGATGCGGTGGGTAACGGGAACTCCGGCAGGATATGCCGGGCATCCTGTGTCCGCGGGCATGGGACGCAAGGCGTGAGCGGGAAAAGAAAAAACCCCGGCAGCGCTTCATTGATGAAGCCCGGCCGGGTGTGGAGCCATAAAGCATATTTCCTATACGGTGTATCCCAAATTGATATCAAACGGTGAGATCAGAAATTTCTGCAAGGCTTTCATGTAGTTATCAAAAAACAGTTTAATGGCTTTTCCGTAGTTCTCTTTTGTGTCAAATTCCCAATACGAATAGTATTTGACGCACTTGACGACTTTGGTCAATTCTCTCGGAGGTCCACCCGGTGCAATACCATCTATGGTAAAGAACCGCTTGAAATACTTTATGGAAAGGCAGCCTTCGCATTTTTTCTGGACAGCGGACATTTCGCTGACCATTGCTTCAAATTGTTCCAGCTTATCAGGCCTTACCTGAAACAGTTTTACTTCCACGAAGCTTTTTTCCATGGCTTATCCTCTCTGATGGACATATTTGGCTGATCTCCTTATTCCTTTTGTTTTTTTGTCTTTTTAATGGCAAAATCCCGCCTCTCAGCGGGACTTTGTCATTGCTCCGGGACCGCACTTTATCATCCCAAGACCGGTTTTGACACCACAGACTGAGCATTGAACCGGTGTTCTGAATGATGCATGATCTCCGTGATCATTCATGCCCGCGCGGCCGGTCCCATGGCGGGATACAGGCCCCAGCCCGGACGCGTTTATTCGTCCTTCTTCATTTTCCGGACCAGGTGGGTACCCGCGTACACGCAGATGAAATATCCTGTGACGCCGAT
>CACZOZ010000433.1:0-9441 GCA_902782865.1 uncultured Eubacteriales bacterium | reverse complement strand
GGCGGATCGAGGGCTATGACATCAGCAACACGCAGGGCACCCTGTCGGTGGCCAGCATGGTGGTGTTCATCGACGGCGAGCCCGCGGTGAAGGAATACCGGCGCTACCGCATCAAGACCGTGGTGGGCGCGAACGATTTCGCGTCCCTCAATGAGGTGCTGGAGCGCCGGTTCAAAAGAGCTCTTTCCGACGATCCGGAAACGAAATGGCCCATGCCTGACCTGATCCTGATCGACGGCGGACCCGAACAGCTGGCCTTCTCGCTCCGGGCCATGCGTGACCTGGGCGCGGACGTGCCCATGTTCGGCCTGGCCAAGAAGCGTGAGGAGATCTATCTTCCGGAAAGGCCGGATCCCGTGATCCTGGACCACCATACCTACGCCCTGCACCTGATACAGCGGGTGCGGGACGAATCCCACCGGTTCGCCATCACCTTCCACCGCAGCCTGCGCACCAAGGATACGATCCGCAGCAGCCTGGAGAACATCCCCGGCATCGGACCCCAGAAGCGCAAGGCCCTTTTGAAAGCCTTCGGCAGCCTGAAGGCGGTGCGGGAAGCGGACGAAAACGCCCTTAATAAGGTGAAGGGCATCTCCGAAAGAAACGCGGCGGATATTTTCCGCGCCCTTCATGACGGGAGCGATAAAGAAGATGAACAAGGGAACGAATAAGCACATGGAGATCCTGGCCCCGGCCGGCGCCTGGCAGCAGATGGAAGCCGCGGTGCGCAGCGGTGCCGACGCCGTATACCTGGGCACCCGGGCCCTGAACGCGCGCATGCGCGCGGATAATTTCGAAGACCTGAAGGCGACGGTGAGCTACTGCCACGTGCGGAACGTGAAGGTCTACGTGACGGTCAACACCCTGATCCGGGAGGACGAGCTCCCCCTTCTGAGGGACACCCTGCGTCTGGTGGCCGAAAGCGGCGCCGACGCCGTCCTGGCCACGGACATGGCGACCGTCGGCCTGGTCAGGTCCGCCTGCCCGGGGCTGCCCCTGCACGCGTCCACCCAGATGACGGTGCATAACCTGTCCGGCGCTCATCTGATGCGGGACCTGGGCTTTTCCCGGGTGGTGCTGGCCCGGGAGATGTCCCGGGACGAGATCGCCCATGTGACCGCCCACGCCGGGATCGAGACAGAAGTATTCGTCCACGGCGCCCTGTGCATGAGCGTATCCGGGCAGTGCCTGATGTCCTCCTTCCTGGGGCAGCGCAGCGGCAACCGCGGGCGCTGTGCCCAGCCCTGCCGGCTGGATTTCCATACGGATAAGGACCGGTATGTCCTGTCATTGAAGGACCTGTCGCTGTGCGAACACCTCCGGGAGCTTGAAGACATGGGCGTCGCCAGCGCCAAGATCGAAGGCCGCCTGAAAAGGCCGGAGTATGTGGCCGCCGCTGTCCGGGCCTGCACCGGGTACCGGGAAGGCCGGGAGCCGGATATGGAGGAGCTGGCGGACGTCTTCTCAAGGAGCGGCTTCACTCAGGGCCACTATCTGGGAAAACGGGACAGGAGCATGTTCGGCATCCGGGACACCTCCGGCGAGGACAATACCGTGCGCCTTTCCGCCATCCGGGAGCGTTACCGCACCGAAAGACAGAGCGTCCCCCTGACCTTCGACGTGCGGAACGGGAACGGCAAGATCCTGATCACGGCGGATGACGGCGCCCGGAAGTGCGGGCGGACCCTCAGTGAGGATCCGTCTCTTGAGACGCCCCTTAAGGAGGACCGCGCCGAAGGGAGCCTGAGAAAGCTGGGCGGCACGCCCTATCTGGCGGCCTCCGTCACGATCGACGCGCCGGGAGGCCTCCGCTGCCGGGCCGGGGACATCAACCGGGCCAAAAAAGAACTGACCGAGGAGATGACCGCTCTGAGGGCCGTGACCGTCCCCCACGCGTTCACCGAACCGGCCGATATCAAGCGTCCCGCTGCCACGCCGGCCGGAAAACCGCTCATATACCTGTTCCTGTCGGACATGGAGCAGTGGGATGAAGAGACCATGGCGGACGCGGGCAGGGTGTATCTCCCCCTGGAGCAGCTGGATGAGGGATCTGTGCGGTCGCATCCCGGTATCGGCGCCAGGCTGTTCCCTTTCGCCTTCGGAAAGGAAGACGACAGGACTTTTGAAAAGCTCCTGCGCCTGAAGGACTGTGGCCTCAGCCGGGTCAGCGCCGGCAATCCAGGCGGGCTCTTTCAGGCCCGGAGAGCGGGACTGGAATGCTTCGGGGAATACACCCTTGGCATCATGAACACTTCCGCGGCGGACATGTACCGCTCCCTGGGCGTCGCCGAGCACGACCTGAGCGTGGAGTGGAACCTGAGATACGCGCCGCAGATGGGATACGCCCCGGATGAGGGCCTGCTGGTCTACGGGAAGATCCCCCTGATGAGCTTCAGGGCCTGCCCGCTTACATCCACGGGCTGCAGGGCCTGCGGCGGGCACGGGCAGATCATGGACCGGTACGACACGCCCTTTGAACTCATGTGCCATGCCCGGCAGATCTCCCAGTTGCTGAACCCCCATCCCCTGTACTGGGGCGATATGAAGGACAGGCTGCCCCCGCTCCATCACCACTCCTTCCTGTTCACCCTGGAAAGCCGGGAAGAATGCCGGGAGATCCTGAGAGCCTACCGTGCCGGTGAGGCCCTGCCCGGCACCGTGACCCGGGGACTGTACAACAAAGAGCTGCTGTAGGAGGTCATCATGGGCGGCTATATCATGGACCTGAGAAAATATGTGGGTAAGATGCCGCTGATCCAGGTCGGCGCCAGCGTGATCCTGATCAATGACCGGGGCGAGATCCTGCTCCAGAAGCGGAAAGACAACGGCCTGTGGGCCTATCACGGCGGGAGCCTGGAGCCCGGCGAGAGCTGCGAGGAAGCGGCCGCGAGAGAGATGCGCGAGGAAACGGGCCTCATCGCGGATGAGCTGGAATTATTTGGTGTTTTCTCCGGAAAAGAGTATTATTATGTTTACCCGAACGGCGACCCCGTGTATAATGTGGACGTGGTCTTCGTGTGCCGGAAATATCACGGCGTGATCAAGCCGGATCCCGAAGAAGTGACCGAGCTGAAGTTTTTCCCGCCGGACCGGGTCCCCGAAGACCTGACGCCCCAGATACGCACACCGCTCACCAAATACATCGCTACCATAAAGGAGGAACAGCATCATGGAACTTAAAGGCAGCAAGACCGAGAAAAACCTGCAGGCCGCGTTCGCCGGCGAATCCCAGGCCAGGAACAAGTACACCTATTTCGCCTCCGTCGCCAAGAAGGAAGGCTACGAGCAGATCTCCGCGATCTTCCTGAAAACGGCTGAGAACGAAAAAGAACACGCCAAGATGTGGTTCAAGGCCCTCAAGGGCATCGGCACCACCACCGAGAACCTGAAGGCCGCCGCCGACGGCGAGAACTACGAGTGGACCGACATGTACGACACCTTCGCCAAAGAAGCCGAGGAAGAGGGCTTCACCGACCTGGCGGCGAAGTTCCGCGGCGTCGCGGCTATCGAAAAGGCCCACGAGGAGCGCTACCGCAAGCTGCTTGAGAATATCGAGACCGCGAAGGTGTTCGAAAAGAGCGCCGTCAAGGTGTGGGAATGCCGCAACTGCGGGCACATCGTGGTGGGCACCAAGGCCCCGGAGAAATGCCCGGTGTGCGACCATCCCCAGAGCTATTTCGAGCTGAGGGAAGAGAACTACTGATCAGCAGCCATATCGCTTTTTGCACCGATGGGTCCGCCCATCGGTGTTTATTTATTGGTTGCGGTTTAGTATAAAGAGTGCTATCATTTTGGCAAAGACTTATGTTCGCATACCCTTCAGATCAGGCTGCCCCTTTGAAAGAAGAATGGGGCTCAGTAAAACAACTGCTTTAGCACATCCGAAACAAAGCAATGTGGAAAGGAAACTGCCATGCATTTTGTGTTGGTCGACGACGAAAAAAGCCACCATGAGATCCTGAAAGCAAAACTTGAGCAGGCATGCGTCCTGACAGGCATCCCCTGCGACATCGCCCTGACATGCGAAAAATGGCAGACCGCGGAAGCTTACGCGGCCAAAGCTCCGCCGGGCACTGTCTGGTTCCTGGATATCGAGCTGATGGATGAGATCAGCGGCATTGAGCTCTGCCGGCGCATCCGGGAGAAGAACCGACGGGCTTATATCATATACGTGTCCGCTTATCAACAGTATGCGCTGGAATGCTGTCAAAGCCACGCTTTCGATTTCCTGCTGAAGCCCTGGACGGACGCGCAGCTGCTCAGCTGCCTGAAGGCAGTGATCAAAGACCAAATGGCTGCCGAGACAGGGCATTTCCTGGAAGTCACGCTGGGTACCCGGACCATCCGGCTCAAAGAGGAGCGGATCGCCTATTTCAGGAAGAACGGCATGGATCTGAGCGCTCATTACCTCAACAGGCAAACCTTTTCATGGCGCGAGAACCTGACGGATCTCATCAAACGCCTGACGCCGGGAATGTTCGTCCAGTGCCACAAAAGCTATATCGTGAACCTGGACCACATCCAGGAATTGCGGTGGGCGGATGACCTGATCGTGCTGGAAAACGGCGAGGAACTTCCCATCTCCCGGCGGCGCGTCAACAGCCTTCGGGAACTCACGACCGGAAAAAGGAAGTGATATCAGTGTTCGGAAGCGATATCGAATTCATCCAGATCGTCCGTGTGGCCATATCATCTCTCATGCAGGGATTGCTGCTGTCTATATCCTGCTCATTGATCTGCGAACAAAAGTGGCGAGTCAAAAATTACCTGTTTGCCGTTGTGCTGATGTTCGCCGACATATTCCCGGCGCTGATCCTGCCGGTCGAAATAAGACCTACGATACAGATACCATTGTCGGCGTTCATATACTCGCTCTATCTGTTCGGCGCGATGCATCAAAAAGGCTTCCGACTCCTGAAAAACGTCCTGCTTTTCTTCGCGATCGTTTTATTCGCAGACGCGATCTCGGCGACCATTCTGCTGCCGCTGTTTGATCGGGATGAGATGCAGATGCTCAACAAGCATCAATCCCCAAAGGTTTTTGTGATGCAGATCGTCTTTGTCGCTTTGGGGCTGATGATCGTATGGATATACTCCCAATTCACACACCGTGTGCGAAGAAAAAACCTGCTGGAGAAAACTGCCCTGGTCCTGCGGCCCGCCTCCCTGCTGGCATGCCTGCTGATACTGTTCATGCGCATCATGTACAGTTCAAGAGGGATGAGTTTTAATGCTTTGGCCGAAAGGTATTCCGTGGAATTCGCCGTATTGATGGTCATGTTGTTGATCGGAAGCTCATACGCTTATCAGGACATCAAATACCTGCGCCAGGCCCGCATGAACAGCACACTGCTGCAAAATCAGGAGATCCAGGACACCATGATGAAGGATACTCAGGTGTTCCGCCACAATATCGCCAATATGATCTATGGCTTTCAGGGAGCCCTGATGAGCGGTGACAAGACTGCTTACGAGGCTTATTACGCGGATCTTGTCGAGCGCTGCTCCATCATCAACAACGAAAACGTGACGAACCTCCAGCGCATCCCCTCCGAAGCTGTGAAGACTCTTCTGCTCAACAAGATCACCGGCGCCAATGAGAAAAACATCCCTTTCTACCTGTATGTCGATCGGGATCTCGTTTTCCGATCCATCAAGGAAAGCGATATGTGCCAGGTGCTGGGCATACTGCTGGACAACGCCCTGGAAAGCACACAAAGCTCCTCTGCGCCCCTCATCACGCTTGAGATGCATAATGCGGGAAACGAAATGGAGATCGCCGTGCGTAATACCTATGATGAAGACAAGGGCCTTCCCGGGCAGGATGACGTCACCTTCCTGACCTCATCTACCAAAGAAGGCCACCGGGGCCTGGGGCTTAAGGCCGTGGATGATATATTGAAGGGCCATGCGGTCTTCAACCTGTACGCCCAGGGCAGGTACGTCGAGGCGAGCCTGCTGATCTGAAAGCTGTACGGTACAGTTATATCTTTCCATTATCGTCGATCCGGATCATACAGAAAAGAACGGGGCTGCGGACCCCGTTCTTCTGATATGCTTTATTTACTGAGCGTTATCTGCCGACAGGATCAGTATACATCCGTCGCGTGTGTCCTGATCAACCAGTTCCTGTACGCTGTCTTCTTGGAAGCGGGCACTTTCCATGTCCGCCACCAGTCGACCGGCCCTCCAAATGCCTTGAGGCCAAATCCTGACGCTTTGAGCAGTTTGGATTTGATCGTGATCGTCGCCAGAGACCTGCAGTTATAAAATGCCTGTTTCCCTATGGAAGTAACATTTTGAGGGATAACGATGCTATTCAGTGATCTGCAGTTATAGAAAGCCTGGTTGCCGATCGAAGTCAATTTGGTGCTTTTCAAAACAAAGCTGCTCAGATCAGTGCATCCTTTGAAAGCACCCGGACCGATCTTTACAAGGCCTGTACCTCCGGTGACCTTCGTCAGATTCGTGCAGTTCCTGAATGCATAGGATTCGATGAATTTAACATTCTTGCCGATCGTGACAAGCGTTACATCCGTGTCCCCGTTAAAGGCTTGCTTTCCGATCCTGATCACCGGGTATTTTGTTCCGGCAAGAGCAACGTAATCAGGGATCACATGCTTGCTTTTTATGACGTTCGGATACAGATAAGTCAGGTTTTTCCCGTCGCTGCCGACCCTGTATACTGCGGTAGATGTTAACAGATAAGCATCAGGATAAGGTACGATCGTATAGTTGAGCCAGTAATCATACTGATCAGAGGATCCGCCTTCCATATCTATATAATCGCTGATCCTCATGATAAAATGCCGTTCTGATTTTCCCGTATACGCGCCATCCCTTACCGTTACACCGATCCACACATCAAAGAATACGATGTATCGGTCACAATAAGTTCCGTTATGATAAACATTTGTTTCCTGAAGATAAACATCGTAGTCACTGGAGTGGATATAGTAGAAGATATCATCGTCGCCCCAGTCGAGTGACGGATAATCGATATATGGCTCATCTCCCCGGTCGGAAGGCCACCATATTTCCATCCCGTCAAACGCATGGAAATACTGTGTCTCGTTGACATAAAGGTTTCCAAGATTCTTCTTGACGACATATGTTTCTTCCGCGATCGCGTAACCGGTCAAGAGCAGTATCGTCAGCAGCGTTGCGATCAATAGATATTTCAGGTGTTTCATCGTTATTACTCCTTTCATCCTTCGTTGAAATCGATCTAAACAGTTAGGCGTGATCACTTTTTAGCAATCATGAAGTTCAATGTGACAGTGCCGCTGAAATTGCCCTTGCCGGTGATGGTTACCGTGGCGGTGCCGGGCTTCTTGTTGTTGGCATACTTCACCGTGAAGTCCGTTCCCTGGGTAAGAGTCACAGTCTTCGTATCAACCTTAATGGTCACCGTCACCTTGGGCTTTAGGGCCTTGCCAGTGTACTTGAGCGTGGTGTCGCTCAGGGTCGCCTTTCCGGTGCTCAGCTTCAGCGGGTTGATCTTGAAGGTGCAGGTCACGGTGCCGCTGAAATTGCCCTTGCCCTTGACCGTCACCGTGGCGGTGCCCACGTTCTTGTTGTTGGTGTACTCCGCCGTGTAGTCCCTGTTCTTTACCAGGGTCACGGTCTTGGTGCCCACCCTGCCCTTCACGATCAGGATCGGGGTCTTGGCCTTGCCGTTATACGGCAGGCTTGCGTTCTTCACCTTCGCGGAGGTGATCGGCGCTCCGGTGATGGTGAAGGTCTTGGTGAGGGTGCCGGTGAAGTTGCCCTTGCCTTTGATAGTCACGGTGGCCGTGCCGGCCTTCACGTTGTTCTTATAGGTCAGGGTGTAATCGGTACCGGACTTGAGCGTCACGGTCTTCCCACCCACTTTGGCTTTCACCGTAGCCGTGGGCTTCAGGGCCTTGCCGGTGTACTCCGCGGAAGTGTACTTGAGCTTGGCCGAGGCCAGCTTCACCTTCGTGATCTCGAAGGTGGTCTCCACGCTGCCCTGGAAGAAGCCCGTGCCGGTGACCTTCACCGTCGCCTCGCCGGCCTTCACGTTGTCGGTGAACTCCGCTTCATACTGGGTCTTGTCCAGGGTGATCTCTTTGCCATCCACCGAGGCTGTCACCGTCAGCACGGGCTCGATCTCCTTGCCCGTGTAGGGGTACTTATCCTTCTTGGTGGTCACCTTGGTGACATCCACGGGATCCACCGTCACCTTGAGGGTGAACGCGGCCTTGAAGTTCCTGCCGCAGTCATAAGTATAAGTCACATCGCCGGGCTTGAGCACCGTGAGCGTGGTCCCGCTCACCCTGCCGGCGCTGAAGGCCGATGCCTTGGTGACATCAAAGCCCTTGAACGCACTCAGGTCGACCACGCCCGCCTTCACCTTGACGGTGTAAGCGTTGCCCGCGCAGGAGAAAGTGGTGAGCTTCGAGTTTTTGCTCAGATCCAGACTGGTGAGCTTGTTGTTGTCCGCCTTCAGGGTCTTGAGGTTCACCAGCTTGGATACATCCAGTTCAGTGAGCTTGTTATTGCTCACGTCCAGGGTCTCCAGAGCCGTGAACGCTTCAATGCCCTTCAGTTTCTCGATCTCTTTGGCATTCGGATCCTTCTGCTTGTCCACACGCAGGTCGATGTTCTTGACGGCTTTGATCTCATTTTCGGTGAGTTTACCGTCCGCGTTCGTATCCGCAAAGGTACTCACCCAAGCGCGGAAGACACTGTCCGGCATAGTGCCCTGATCAATTACAGCAATAACAGCATCAGGTGTTGCTGTAGGCGTGGGTGTTGCCGTCGGCGCAGGGGTAGGAGTAAGCTTAGGAACGATCTGCTGAGCAGTCAGTATCAGTCCGCACACACTGCAGTGAGACCCCTGAGTGAGACCGTCTTCGGTGTAAGTGGGCGCTTTGGGCGGATCCACAATGACTGTATGCCCCTTAGCGGGGATCCTGACCTGCTTAACAAGGACCTTTCCGCAAACCGAGCACTTCACGCCGTCCGTGAGTCCGCTTTCCGTACAGGTAGGATCCTTACCCAGGATATCCTCTTCGACGTGTCCCAGCGCGGGGATCTCAGACTGCGCGGTCAGTATCTTGCCGCACACAGAACACTTCTTTCCTTCAGTCAATCCGGTTTCGGTACATGTTGCAGGGACAAACGGCATTGTCACTTCGGTGTGACCAAGTGCCGGGATATTGGATATCGTCTTCGTCTGGACCGCGAAGGCCGTGTTATTGAATGCCGCGCTGGTCCAAGTGGTCTCGCCCATTTCTTCACACGTCGCAGCTTTTGTTATCGAAGAAGCCGCTGCGGCTTCTTCTGTCTCCACATGCGCAGGATCGTTGCCGCAGATCCTCTTTGCCATCACCTTGCTGTTGTCTTCAGACCAGGTGTAAGTCACCTCGCCCCAGGAGTGCCCGATGGCGGGAATGATCACATCCTCGCTGGTCT
>CACZOZ010000432.1:0-4424 GCA_902782865.1 uncultured Eubacteriales bacterium | reverse complement strand
GCCCTACTACACCAACTCCTCCCACCTGCCCGTGGGCTACACCGAGGACGTGTTCTCCGCCCTGGACATCCAGGACGATCTGCAGACCCTCTACACCTCCGGCACGGTGTTCCACGCCTTCCTGGGCGAGAAGCTCCCCGACTGGAAAGCGGCCGCCAACCTGGTGCGCAAGATCGCCGAAAACTACAAGCTGCCCTATTACACCCTGAGCCCCACCTATTCCGTGTGCAGGGATCACGGCTACCTGACCGGCGAGCAGAGCGTCTGCCCCATCTGCGGCCAGAAGACCGAGGTGTACAGCCGCATCACCGGCTACTACCGCCCCGTGCAGAACTGGAACGACGGCAAGGCCCAGGAGTTCCTGGACAGGAAGGTCTATAACATCGAGCATTCCGTGCTCACCCACACCGGCCCCCTGCCCTCTCCCGAGGAAGCTGCCCCGGTGGTGACCGAAGGCGTCGTCGAGACCCCCGCCTCCGAAGGAAGGGCCCTGCTGTTCAAGACCCCCACCTGCCCCAACTGCAAGGCCGCCATGGCCCTGCTGGACCGCAGCGGCATCCTCTATGAGGCCGTGGACGCCGCCGAGAACAAGGCTCTCACCGAGCAGTACGGCATCCGTCAGGCCCCCACGCTGGTGGTGCTCAAGGATGACGGGTTCGAGAAATACCGCGGTGTTTCCGACATCAAGGGATACCTGATGCAGCTGGAGAAAGCCCATGCATGACATCCTCATCGTGGGCGGCGGTCCCGCCGGGCTGACGGCGGCCCTTTACGCCCTCAGGAACGGCAGGAGCTGCCTGGTGATCGAGAAGGACTCCTTCGGCGGTCAGATCACCCACTCCCCCCGGGTGGAGAATTATCCCGGCATCAGGACCATGACCGGCAATGAGTTCGCCGAGAAGCTGACCGATCAGGTGCTTTCCCTCGGCGCCGATATCGAGGTGGACAAGGTCACCGGGATCCGGCGTGAAGGCGAAGGCTTCGCCGCCGATACCGAGAGCGGCGTGAGCTTCACCGCCCGGAGCGTGATCCTGGCCAACGGGGTCCGTCACCGCAGCCTGGGCCTGGAAGGCGAGGAAGACCTGATCGGCGAAGGCGTGAGCTACTGCGCCGTATGTGACGGCGACTTTTACACCGGCAGGAAGGTCTGCGTGGCGGGCGGCGGCAATTCCGCCCTGCAGGAGGCCCTGCTGCTGGCGGACAAGTGTGAAAAGGTGACCGTCCTGCAGGACCTGGACCACCTGACCGGCGAGGAGCCCCTCAGGAAGGCCCTCCTTGCGAAAACCAACGTGGAAGTGCTGACGGGCGTTAAGATCGTGCGTCTTGACACGACGGGCGGGCAGTTCACCGGCGTGACCGTCGAAAAGGACGGGCGCGCTCAGGGCATCCCCTGCGACGGGCTGTTCGTGGCCATCGGCCTGATCCCGGACAACGGAGCGTTCGCCGACGTGGCCGGCCTGGACGGGCGGGGATACTATTCTTCCGGGGAAGACTGCCGCACAAGGACCGAGGGCGTGTTCACCGCGGGAGACTGCCGGGCCAAGGAGATCCGCCAGCTGACCACCGCCGCCGCCGACGGCGCCTGCGCGGCGCTGGCTGCGTGCCGGTATCTCAACGGGATGATCTGAGCCTGAACAGCGCTCTTATGACAGCGGACAGTGCAGAAAAAGCACCGTCCGCTGTTTTGCATTTATGCTCATCCTGTTATATAATGCCCGCATAAGGATGCCTCCGGGACATCCGCGGCTCTTTTTTTACGCACGTCATCACGGATCCCGTTTTCCCCTGACGACCGGACCAGATCGGAGCGACCTATGAAAGTGATCGATATCATCCGGGACGAGAGGCTCAGCCTGTCCTTTGAGATCTTCCCACCCAGGTTTGACGCCGCCTTCGGCGATGTGATGAGCGCCGCCGAACGCATCGCGGACCTGAAGCCCGCCTATATCTCCGTGACCTGCGGTGCCGGCGGCGGCAGCCGTGGGACCCTGGAAGCCGCCCGCAGGCTCAGCGGCAGCGGCCGGCCGCCGGTGGTGACCCACCTGACCTGCGTGGGCACCTCCGGAGAGGAGATGCGGCGCACCCTTGATAAGCTCACGGAACTCGGGATCCGGAACATCATGGCTTTGAGGGGCGACCTGCCGGAGGGCATGGACCCCGCCGCCATGAAGGGAACGGCCTATCCCCACGCGTCGGACCTGATCCGTCAGATCCGCGCGTCGTCGGACCTGTGCGTGGGCGCCGCCTGTTACCCGGAAAAGCATCCCGAAAGCAGGACCCAGGCGGAGGATATCCGGTATCTCAAAGTGAAAGAAGACGCGGGGGCGGACTATCTGACCACGCAGATGTTTTTTGACAACGATACGCTGTTCCGGTTCATGGAAAAACTGCGCGCGGCGGGCGTCACCGTACCGGTGGTGCCGGGCATCATGCCCATCACCGGCGCCGTCCAGGTGGATCGCGCCGTCCGGCTCTCCGGATGCCGCATGCCCCGGCGCTTCATCAGCCTGGTGGAGCATTTCGGCTCCTCCCCCGCGGCCATGAAGCAGGCGGGCATCCTCTACGCCGCGGACCAGATCATCGACCTGTACGCCAACGGTTTCCGGCACGTACACGTTTACACGATGAACAAGCCGGATGTGGCAGCCGCCGTCCTGGGCCACCTGTCGGAAATGCTGGGGAGGGCCTTCACCTGATGGAGGACTTTCGTTTGATCGACCTGGAGCCCATCCCCCCGGATGAGAAAGAGGTCATGCGATACGCTCTCCTTCCGCCGGGCGCGCCGGTGCCCGAGGACTGGCCCTATGAAGAGTGCGCCGCCCTCGTCCGGGGCCGGATCCGCTGCCGCGCGGTATGGCGCCGCCTGCCGGTCAGGCGCACAGCCGGCGGCATCGCCGCAGGGCCTGTGGAAACAAGCTCCGCCTCCCTGCGGCGGCATCTTGAAGACTGTGACAGCGCCGTCCTTTTCGCCTGCACGGCGGGTTTTGAGATGGATCGGCTCATCGCCCGGGGGAAGCGCCTTTCCCCCGCTCACGCCCTGATCCTGCACGCCATCGGCGCCCAGCAGGTGGAAGAGGCCTGTGACAGGCTGTGCCGCATGATCGCGGAGGAAAACAGGGACATGATCCTCACAGATCGCTTTTCCCCCGGCTACGGGGACCTGCCCCTTCAGATCCAGAAGAACATCCTCGAGGCGCTGAACGCCGAAAAACTGATCGGCATCCACCTGTCCGACGCCTGCGTCATGACCCCATCCAAGAGCGTGACCGCCTTTACAGGCCTGAAAGAAAGGAAATGACCATGACCTTAAGAGACGAGATCCGTACCGGGCCCTTTTATCTGGACGGCGGCATGGGCACACTGCTGCAGGCCCGGGGCCTCACCCCAGGCACCGCGCCGGAGGAGTGGGACCTCACCCACCCGGAAAAAGTGACCGAAGTCCACGAAAGCTATTTCAGGGCCGGGAGCCGGATGGTGATGGCCAACACCTTCGGGGTCCATCCCCTGCGGTACTCTCCGGAAGTGTGCGAAAAAATGATTGCAGCCGCCCTTGGATGCGCCGGCGACGCCCGGATGAGATGCGGCGCTGCCGGCCGGTACATCGCCCTGGACATGGGCCCCTGCGGCCGGCTGCTCAGCCCCCTGGGGGACCTGGACTTCGAAGAGGCCGTCCGCCATTTCTCCCTGATCGCGAAGCTGGGTGAGAAACACGGCGCGGACTGCGTGGTGATCGAGACCATGACCGACGGGTATGAGACCCGGGCGGCCCTCCTGGCCGTCAAGGAGAGCTGCGGCCTGCCGGTGATGGTGATGAACGCCTACGGAGAGGACGGCCGGATGCTCACCGGCGGGACCCCGGAAGCGATGACGGCCATGCTGGAGGGGCTCGGCGCGGACGCCGTGGGCGTCAACTGCTCCCTGGGGCCGGACGCTCTGACGCCGATCGTGGAGCGGTACTTAAAATGCGCCGGCGTGCCGGTGGTGATGAAGCCCAACGCCGGACTGCCCCTCATCTTAAACGGAAAGACCGTTTATCCCCTGGAGCCCGGTGATTTTGCCCGTTCCGTCGCCGCGCTCGTCCCCAAAGGCCTGAGGATCCTGGGCGGCTGCTGCGGCACCACCCCGGAGCATATCAGAGCCCTGCGGGAGGCGGTGGGCGATACCCGTCCTCCCGCGCTCACCGCCCGGACCGGGACCGTCATCGCCTCCCGGAGCCGGACGGTCACACTGGGCGTATCCCCCGTCATGATCGGGGAAAGGATCAATCCTACCGGCAAGAAACGCCTCCGCCAGGCCCTGACGGAGGGCGATATCGACTATGTGCTGGGCGAAGCCTTCCGTCAGGAGGAGGCCGGTGCCCAGGTGCTGGACGTGAACGTGGGCGCGCCGGGCGTGGACGAGGCCGCGGTGCTGCCCCGGGTCGT
>CACZOZ010000431.1:0-3255 GCA_902782865.1 uncultured Eubacteriales bacterium | reverse complement strand
GCCGGATGAGGTCAAAGAAAAACCATATCCAGTTTCTTCATTAGCCCGGACCAAGCCTTGGCTTGCGTTCCGGGCGTCTTCATTAGCGAAGCGTCTTCATTAGCCCAGACCAAGCCTTGGCTTGAGCTCTGGGCGGCTTCATTGCGCCACAGGCGCCCGGGCGGCTTCATTGGCCATGGGCCATGGTCATGGCCACGGCCCCGCCAAGGGGCGCTGGGCGCTCCTCTCTCCCTTCAGGCGAGCCGACTGTATAACCGCGTTATTGAACCTTCCCCGTCCCTGTCCTATAATGATCACGCACCCGGGAAAGCGCACGTTAAGGAGGACACCACCATGGAACTCGGAAAAAAGATCAGACAGCTCCGCTTCAAAGCGAACTTCACCCAGGAACAGCTGGCGGACCGCCTGGGGATCAGCGCCCAGTCCGTCTCCAAATGGGAGAACGGCGCCGCCATGCCGGACATCACGGCCCTGCCCCTGATCGCGGAGATCTTCGGCGTCAGCATCGACGACCTGTTCGACCTGACGAACGAGCAGCGCCTCAACCGCATCGAGAACCGCATGGACGTGGAGGAAGAGCTGCCCCGGGACGTGTTCGCGGAATACGAGGAGTTTTTAAAGGCCATGCTGGGCGACCCGGATCACAAAAAGCGCGCCACGGACCTGATGGCCTACCTGTACTGGCACCGGATGAACACTTACGCCGTAAAAGTCAGCCGTTACGCCCGGGACGCCATCCGCCTCTCCCCCGGTGAAAAGAACTGCCAGTGGATGCTGCAGCAGGCGGAGCGGCACGCCGCCTGGGACTGGAACATCTCCAACCACACCGGGGCCATCGAATTCTACCGGGAGCTGGCGGAAAAGGATCCCGATATCCGCCTGCCCTACTGGTACCTGCTGGACAACCTCATCGCCGACCACCGCGCCGACGAGGCGGAGAAATACCTGGCCCGGGTGGCCGCCCTTCCCGGGACGGACCCGGTGGTCGTCCTGGCGTACCGGGCCCACATCGCCCTGGCGCGCTTCAATGAGCCCGAAGCGGACCGGATCATCGAAGAGATGACCGCCGCCCACGGGGACGAGAGCGCCGCCCTGTTCGAGGCCGCCCAGTACTACGCCCTCAAATGCGACTACGACCGGGCCGAGGATCTCTACGAGCGATCCTTCGCCGCCGAGAAGCGGTATCCCCGCTTCCAGGACGAGCTCCAGGCCATCGCGGACATCCATGAGATCCGGGGCGACTTCAAAAAGGCGGCCGATACCTGGGGCCGCATCGTGGACCTGCTGGAAAAGGAGTGGGGCCTCACCGAGGAGACCGAACTCAAGCAGGCCCGGGAGAAAAGGGCCCGCCTGATGGAAAAAACTTCCGGCAGATGACCGTCGGAAGCCGAGGGACAGCCGGTCCCCTGATCGATCTTTCGTCCATATGATCGATCGGGGGACCGCGCGCTTTTTTTGCGCCCGCGGCCCGGGAAAAATCCCCGTATTCCCGGGCTTCCGGGGCCTGAAAAACGGCCTTGCGCAGCTTGACTCGCACGAACGTGCATGTTATAATTTACATTAGTCGGTATGGATACAGAATGATCAGTTCTCGCGCGGACAGCTTTTCTGTCATCGATACCGCATGTCCGGCTTTTCGGCCGCGCAAAATCAAGAAGGAGGAACTCATCATGACCAAACGTATCATCTCACTGGCGCTCCTCGCGGTGATGGCGCTGGCGCTCATCCCCGCGGCGCAGGCTGCTGACAGGATCATGTACGTGAGCCCCGCCAAGGGCACCACCGTCAACCTGCGCAGCACTCCCGAGATCAAGAGCAACAACAGCAACCTGATCTGCGAGATCCCCTACGGCACCGCTCTGACCGTGAAGTACATCTCCAACGGCTGGGCCTGCATCGACTACGGCGTCGGCCGCTATGACGAAGCATACATGATGGCCAAGTACCTGACCGATTACTATGTCGCTCCCACCGCCGCCAACACCAAGAGGACCGCGAACAAAGACGTGGCCGCTGTCGAAGACAGCGCGCTGGCCGATCACTACAAAAAGATGAACGGTCAGTTCAGGACCTTCCGCCTGGTCAGCCAGCCCTACACGGTCTACGGCAAGCCCGAGCGCGTCTCCGGCTGGTCCAACCTGCGCTACGCGCCCAATGAGAAAGCGACCCTGATCCGTCAGGTCCGTCTGAACGAGGCGCTCACCGTGATCGGCGAGACCGACCGCTGGTATCAGGTGACCGATCCGGTGACCGGTATCACCGGCTACATCAGCCGCTTCTACGTATCCCTGAACATGAACTGACGCGGACGCGATCTTGAACGTTGAATTTAGGAGGATCAATCCATGAAGAAACTGACTGCGATGCTGCTGGCTCTGGCGCTGCTGCTGGGCTGCTGCGCCGCGCTGGCTGAGGAAACGGCCACCGCCGCCAAGGAAAACATCGGTTCCATCAACATGAACGGCGCTTTCAAGCTCCAGTGCGCTGTGCCCGAAGGCTTTGAAGTGACTGTCGTGAGCAAGGATGACGAAGGCCTGCTCGCCACCGTCAGGCGTCCGGAAGACAAGGCTGCTCCCGTGATGTTCCTGGTCATCGAATATGATGAGCAGTTCGGCACCGTGGACCGCCTGAATGACCTGGGCGAGGAAGACCTGCAGTGGATCGCCGACACCTACTCCACCGAGGGTGAAGAAGTCGACATCACCTACACCGAGACCTCCCACGGCACCAAGCTGATGGTCGTCAAGAACGCCGGTGACGTCATTGCCTACACCAGCTTCCTCACCATCTACAAGGGCTACTTCATCGAGTTCGACATCGTGCCCGGCCTGGATGCCACCGTCGCCGAGACCGGCCTGACCGCGGAGCAGATCCAGATGTGCGTTGATTTCCTCAGCGACCTGGACTTCATCCCCGAGGAAGAAGCCTGATCATTTGATCGATCGGAAAAACGCCCATCGTCCGGTGGGCGTTATTTTTTGCGTTTCGGTCGCTGTCAGAAAGACTCGATCAAGAAAATGGGGCTGTTGCACAAACAACAGCCCCAAAATAATAAGAAACGGAAACATATGGTTGGAAAGCGAACCAGAGAGAACAAAAGAAGGAAAAAAGAGATGATATAAAGCAGCAGGGACATTAAGATTCTGGAATCGACTGTTGCTTTAGGCTGTGCGCGGCCGGCGGCGCATCCGTTTCGCCGCCAGCGCACGGCGCAAACGACAAACACAAAACAACGTACCCATCATTTAAGAGGGG
>CACZOZ010000430.1:0-2564 GCA_902782865.1 uncultured Eubacteriales bacterium | reverse complement strand
GGTATTTTTACACCCGTCTGCAGAACCCCACCAATGACTATGTGGCGGCGAAGATCTGCGCCCTGGAAGGCGGCACGGCGGCGATGCTCACCTCCTCCGGCCAGGCGGCCAATTTCTTCGCCCTGTTCAATATCGCCTCCTGCGGGGACCACATCGTATCGTCCTCCAGCATCTACGGCGGCACCTTCAACCTGATCAGCGTCACGATGGCGAAGATGGGCATCGAAACGACCTTCGTGTCGCCGGACTGCACGGACGAGGAGCTCAACGCCGCCTTCAGGCCCAACACCAAAGCGGTGTTCGGCGAGACCATCGCCAATCCCGCCCTGACGGTGCTGGATATCGAGCAGTTCGCCCGGGCGGCCCATGCCCACGGGGTGCCCCTGATCGTGGACAATACCTTCGCCACTCCCGTCAACTGCCGGCCCATCGAATGGGGCGCGGATATCGTGACCCATTCCACCACCAAATACATGGACGGTCACGGGGTGGCCGTGGGCGGCGCCATCGTGGACGGCGGGAAGTTCGACTGGATGGCTCACGCCGACAAGTTCCCCGGCCTCACCACCCCGGACGACAGCTACCACGGCATCATCTACGCGGAGAAGTTCGGCATGGAAGGCGCGTTCATCACCAAGTGCGTATCTCAGCTCATGCGGGACCTGGGGTCCATCCAGTCCCCCCAGCACGCCTTCTACCTGAACATGGGCCTGGAAAGCCTGCACGTGCGCGTGGCCCGGCACTGTGAGAACGGCCTGGCCGTGGCGGAGTTTTTGCAAAAGCATCCCAAGGTGGCAAGCGTCAGCTACAGCGGCCTTAAGGGAGACAAATACTACGAGCGGGCGAAAAAATACCTGCCCAACGGCTCCTGCGGCGTTGTCAGCTTTGAGCTCAGGGGCGGGCGCGAAGCGGCCCAGACCTTCATGAACAGCCTGCGCCTGGCGGCCATCGAGACGCATGTGGCCGACGCCCGCACCTGCTGCCTCAACCCCGCCACCACCACGCATCGTCAGTTGACCGACGAGCAGCTCAAGGCCGCGGGCATCCCCGCCGGGCTGGTGCGCATGAGCTGCGGGCTGGAAAGCGCCGCGGACCTGATCGCGGACATCGCCCAGGCGCTGGAGAAAATATAGGCTTCAGGCCCGTCCCGCAGCCGTTAATGATCCTGAGCATCCTATTTTCTTAAAAGGAGGGCCCCTTCAGTGCCCATCAAGATCCCCGATCATCTGCCGGCCGTGGACGTGCTGCGCCGGGAGAATATCTTCGTGATGACCCGGGGCCGCGCCGTCAGCCAGGACATCCGGCCCCTGCACATCCTGCTGGTGAACCTGATGCCCAAAAAGATCCAGACGGAGGTCCAGTTCTCCAGGCTCCTGGGCAACACTTCCCTGCAGATCGAGCTGGAACTGGCCGCCCCGGCCAGCCATCATCCCGCCAACACCCCGCCGGAGCATCTCCAGGCTTTCTACAAGCCCTTCGATGAAGTGATGCGGCGCAATTACGACGGCTGCATCATCACCGGCGCGCCGGTGGAGCACCTGCCTTTTGAGGAGGTGGACTACTGGGATGAACTGTGCGGCCTGATGGACTGGACGAAAAAACACGTCCATTCCACCTTCCACATCTGCTGGGGCGCGCAGGCGGGGCTGTACCATCATTTCGGGATCCCCAAGCAGAGCCTGCCGGAAAAGCTCTTCGGTGTTTATCCCCATCAGGTGGAATACAAGCGCAGCATCCTGTTCCGGGGCTTTGACGACACGTTCTATGTGCCCCATTCCCGGCACACGTCGATCCTGCGGGAGGACGTGGAAAAAACCGACGGCCTGCAGATCCTGGCCTCCTCGCCTCAGGCGGGGGTCTACGCCGTGTACGCCAAAGAGCACAAGCAGATCTTCATCACCGGCCATTCGGAGTACGACGCCGACACCCTGGAGCAGGAATACCGCCGGGACGTGGCTGCCGGCAAGCCCATCCACGTGCCGGAAAACTACTATCCCGGGGACGATCCGCGAAAACTGCCCCTGGTCTCCTGGCGGGCGCACGCCAATCTGCTGTTCTGCAACTGGCTCAACTATTTCGTGTATCAGACGACGCCCTATGATCTGTCCATGATCCCGGAGGGCGTCAGCACCGAGGACTGCTGAAAAGAAACGCGGATCTCATAAAGGAGCATTGGCCATGGACACACCGGTTCTTTTCCCGGACGGGACCCCCATGGAGCCCTGGTTCCGGGACGCGCGCATGCCGGATATCGGCGCCTTCGGACGCCGCTATGTTCTTTCCGATCACGGGATCGCCGCGGATGACCGTCTCCATACGGAGGAGATCCAGCGCCTGATCGACCGCATCCATGAGGAGGGCGGCGGCGTGATGGTGGTGCCCCGGGGCACTTTCAGGACCGGCGCGCTGTTTTTCCGCCCGGGCGTGGACCTGTATGTGGAGGAAGGCGGCACGCTGCTGGGCAGCGACGATGTGACGGACTATCCCGTGATGCGCACCCGCATCGAGGGCGAGACCTGCTTCTATCTGGCCGCGCTGATCAACGCCGATCACTGCGACGGCTT
>CACZOZ010000429.1:0-3166 GCA_902782865.1 uncultured Eubacteriales bacterium | reverse complement strand
TCCTCCCGGTCGTACACGTAATCGTTCACGATCAGGTCCACGAGGCTGTCCCCTTCGGTGTGCTCCCGCAGCTTTTCAAGGAGCGCCCTGAGCGCTTCCGGGTCGAGCCGGTCATCCGAGTCCACGGACTTGAAGTACAGTCCCCGGGCGTTTTTGATCCCCTGGTTGAGCCCTTCCCCGTGGCCCCCGTTCTCCTGATGGATCACGCGGACGATATCGGGATACTTTTCCGCCCACCGGTCGGCGATCGCCCCGGTAAGATCGGTGGAGCCGTCATCCACGATGATCAGGTCCACCTCGTCCCCGCCTGGCACGATGCTCTCAAGGCACCGCTCCATATAATCCTGAGCGTTATAGCAGGGGACGGTCACGGTCAGCAGTTTCATGCGTCGGTCCTTCCGATCAGGTCCTCACAGGTCTTCATGGCCTGGAGCACCACCTGGTCCATGTTGTAGTAGCGGTATTCCGCCAGGCGGCCCAGGGGGATCACCTCCCGCGGCAGCATCTCCCGGTAGAGGCGGTACTTTTCCGCGCTCTCCGGCCCGGCGATGGGATAGTAGGGCTCATCGCCCCGCACCTGATCACGGCTGTACTCTCGCATGATGCAGGTCTTGCCGGGCACGGTCTGCCCGGTGAGGGTCTTGAACTCCGTGATGCGGGTGAAGGGCTGGTCCACGGTGTAGTTGACCACGCCGGCTTCCTGGAAGCGGTCCTCATCCAGCTCCGTGAACACGAAATCCAGGGTGCGGTAAGGCAGGGGCCCGTAAGCGTAGCCGCACAGGGCGTCCAGGGGCCCGGTGAAGATCACGCGGGTGTCCTCCCCGGCGGGCACGCCGTCCACCGTGAGGCGGCCCTCACGGAAGGCGATGCGCCCGAAGGCGTCCGTATCCAGGCTCAGGGCGATGCCGGGATGATCCAGCATCTTCTCGCACAGGGCCGTATAGCCCTCAAGGGGCATCCCCTGATAGGGATCCTGGAAATAGCGGGTGTCCCGGCTCACCAGCACGGGCACGCGCTTTAAGGTGTTCTCGTCCACATGCCGGGGGTCGGTCCCCCACTGCTTGGTGGTGTAGGTGCGGAAGATGATCCGGTACACCGTCTCGCCCAGGGCCTTCAGGCTCCTGTCCTCGGAGCGCATCAGGTCCAGCACGGGCACGCGGGCGCCCTCGCCGTAGGCCGCGATCAGCTTATCCTTCAGGCGCGCGGCCTTGGCCGGGCTGAAGAGCTGCTCCAGGCTGATCAGGTTGAAGGGCACGGGCAGCATTTTGTCCCCCACCCGGGCCAGCACCCGGTGCTCCAGGGGGTACCAGTCCGTGAACCGGCTCAGGAGATCATAGACTTCCTTCAGCTTCGTATGGAAAATGTGGGGGCCGTAGCGGTGGATCAGGATGCCCTGGCTGTTCAGGCAGTCATAAGCGTTCCCGGCCACGTGGGAGCGTTTTTCCCACACCTCCACCTTCCGGCCCGATTCCGCCAGGAGCCTGGCGGCCGTGCAGCCGGCGATGCCGGCCCCGACGATGATGATCCTCATATTCCCCTCCTGTAAGGCTTTTTCACCTTTTCATCCCGATCGTGATGCTTAAGGCGTCTCCCGCCTTTTCAGTCCTGGTCGTGATGCTTTTCCAGATACTTGAGCAGCTTTTTCTTCACCCGCTGCAGGGCGTTGTCCACGGCCTTGACGTGGGTGCCCAGGTGCTCGGCGATCTCCTGATAGCTCTCGCCCCGCAGGAAAGCGTCCAGCACGCTGCGCTCCAGCGCCGTCAACCGCGTGTTCAGGTGTTTCTGGATGCCGATGGTCTCCTCCGCGCTGATGAACAGCTCCTCCGGATCCACCGACCGCCCCTCCACCACATCGTGGAGGGTCCTGCCGTTCTCGCTCTCGTAGACGGGCTTGCTGAGGGACACGTAGTTGTTCAGCGGGATGTGCTTCTGCCGTGTGGCGTTCTTGATGGCGGTGATCAGCTGCCGCCTGACGCACAGCTCGGCGAACACCCTGAAGGGCACCAGCCGCGCGGGGTCGTAGTCCCGCACCGCCTTGAACAGGCCGATCATGCCCTCCTGCACGATGTCCTCGTGGTCCGCGCCCACCAGGAAATAGCCCCTGGCCTTGCCGCGGACGAAGTTCTTGTATTTATCCATCAGGTAGACCATGGCCTGCCCGTCCCCGTCCCGGGAAAGGGCCGCGATCTCCTCGTCCGACATGCCCTCGTAACGCGTCGTGTCCTCGAGGGGCGTGATCTCTTCCGTCATCAGATCACGCCGTCCTGCAGGAACGGATGGCGAACAAAAGGATGCCCGCCGCCACGCTGGCGTTCAGGGACTCCACCGCGTCCGTCATGGGGATACGGACCAGCTTGTCGCAGCTCTCCAGGGTGAGGCGCGCCGCGCCCTCGCCCTCGGACCCGATCACCAGTCCCACCGCGCCGGAGAAGTCCACCTTCCGGTAGTCCTCGCCCTCCATGTCCGCCGCGTACAGCCACAGGCCCTGCTCCTTGAGATAGTCCAGGGTCCTCTTCAGGTTGGTGACACGGGCCACCATGATCTTCTCCACCGCGCCGGCGGAAGCCTTCACCGCGGCGGGGGTCAGGCCCACGGCCCTGCGCTGGGGGATGATCACGCCGTGCGCGCCGGCGCAGGCCGCGCTGCGGATGATGGCGCCCAGGTTATGGGGGTCCTGGATACCGTCCAGGATCACCACGAAGGGCTTCTCGCCCTTTTCGGCCGCCGCGGCCAGGATCTCGTCCACCTCATGGTAATGGTAGGCGGAGGCGAAGGCCAGCATGCCCTGGTGATGGGGCGTGATATCGTCCAGATTGCGCCTGTCCACTACCTGGACGGGCACGTGATTTTCCTTGGCCATGGCCACGATCTCCCTGGCGGAGCCGGAGAGCTCGCCCTTGGCCACCAGCAGCTTTTCCAGTTCCCGGCCGCTCTTGAGGGCTTCCCGGATGGGGTTGCGCCCGCTGAGCAGGTTCTCCGGCACCCGGTCCTCCAGGTCGTCGAAGCGCCTGTCGGGAGCATCCTGCCGCGGCGCGAAGGAGCGCTTTGTGTCATCCCTGACAGGGACGGGGCCGCGGCCGTCATTGGGCCGCTGGTCCGGGTCGCGCAGCGGGCGGCCCGCCGGGATAAAGGCCTTCTTCGGGCCCCGGTCGTAGGCGGGCTTGTC
>CACZOZ010000428.1:0-2269 GCA_902782865.1 uncultured Eubacteriales bacterium | reverse complement strand
GGGAAGCCCAGCTGATCCATGAAGTCCACCCGGGCCTCCTCCATCCAGCGGATATAGTTGGAGTGATGCGTCAGGCCCATCATGTCCGTCTCGTAGTACTGCACTTTATGCCGGTAAGGCTTCATGCGATATCACCTCCGCCGTCCGCGTCCGCGTCCCGGCCGGTGACGCCATAGTCCTCCAGGTATCGGGCCACGGAACGGGTCATCTCCCGGGCAAACCCGGAATCGTACTTCCGGTCGTGGAAGGCCCGCACCCAATCATCAAAGCCCTTCAGCCCCGCCCGCGGAGACAGCATTTCCCGCAGCTCCGGGCCCGTGAGGACATGGTAGGCGTTCTCATGCACGATGTACTTCCGGTCAAAGCGCGCGGGCTTTTCCCTGAGCTTCTGCTGCTCCGTGGGATAGCCGAACACCGCCATGGCCGCCGGGAACACGTATCCCGGCAGGCCCAGGATCTCCCGCTGGGTCTCGGCATTCTCCATGATGTCCCCGATGTAGCAGGAGCCGATGCCCAGGGCCTCCGCGGCCGTGACCGCGTTCTGCGCCGCGATCACCGCGTCGCACACGGCGAGCATCAGGTCCCCGGCCCCGGGCCGGCGGGGAGAACATCCCGCCTCCCGGTAGGCGGAATACCACTTGAGGCAGTCCGCGCAGAAGACGAGCACCAGCTTCGCCTCGGCGATGAAGGGCTGGTGATCGCAGGACTCGCTCAGGCGCCGTTTTTTATCGGAGTCTGTGATGTTGAGGATGGTATACAGCTGCTGATTGCCGGCGGTGGGAGCCTGGACGGCCGCCTCGAGGATCGCGTCCACGGCCTCCGGCGGGATCGCGTCCGAAGTGTACGCCCGGACGGACTTCCTGTCATAAAGGGACTGAATGATCCTGTCCATTTTTGTCACCACTGGGGATGGATGATGTCACGGAGGAGGCGGTCATAGATCTTCCGGACGGCATCCATCTGATCGGGCCTGAGGGCGGGCAGGTCCGCGGCGCGGACGTTGGAGAGCACCTGCTCCGCGCGGCTGGCGCCGGGGATGACCACGCTCACCGCGGGGAACATCAGCGTCCAGCGGATGGCCAGGGGGGCCAGGTCGTCGGTGCCGAACACTTCCTTGAGCTCGTCCGCCGCCCGCACGCCCAGGGCGTAGGGCACGCCGGAGAAGGTCTCGCCCTTGTCGAAGGCCGCGCCGTCCCGGTTGTAGGTGCGGTGGTCGCCCGGGCCGAAGGAAGTATCCAGGGTGTAGCGCCCCGTCAGAAGGCCGCTGGCCAGGGGCACCCGGGCGATGATGCCCACGTTTTTCTTTTCCGCCAGGGGGAAGAGCTCGTCCAGGGGCTTTAAGCGGAACATGTTGAAGATCACTTCCATGGCCGCGATGTCATAGTCCATGGCCGCGATGCCCTCGGACACCTTCTCGATGCTGACGCCGTAATCGGCGATGTTCCCCGCCTTCTTCTGCCTCTCCAGCTCGGCGAAGATATCATCCCGCTGAAAAACGGGGGTGGGCGGGCAGTGGAGCAGGATCAGGTCCAGCTTCTCCAGGCCCGTGCGCCTCAGGCTGTCCCCGATGAAGCCCGCGACAGCCTCGGGGGTGTACATTTCCGGCGTGTGGGGATCGAGCCGGCGGCCGCACTTGGTGGTGATGTAGAACCTGTCCGGATGGGACGCGACATACTCCCCGATGGTCTCCTCGCTCTTCCCGCCGTTGTACACGTCCGCCGTGTCGATGAAGGTGATGCCCGCCTGATCCGCGGTCTCCAGGATCTTCAGGGCCTCCGCCTTGTTGAAGGGATCGCCCCAGCGGGTGCCCAGCTGCCAGGTGCCCAGGCCGATGGTGCTCACCTCGCGGCCCGTCTTGCCGAAAACACGATACTCCATAGTGATGTCCTCCTCCGATATTTGATCTGATCTGTTCTTACAGTGTTTATTTGAGCCGCACGGCCGCGTCAAGGTCCCCGTCCAGTTCGAAGGACGCGCTTCCCTGCCCGGCCGAAAGGGCGTACCCGCCCTTGAAGCCCGTGAAGCGCACGCGGCCGGACTCATCCGTCACCAGGGACTCATGGGTCTCCCATGCGCCGTGGATCAATCTTTCAAGGGCGTGCCAGGCCGGCTTTTCGGAACCGTCCGCCCGCACGAGGCCCGAGGGCGCCTTCAGCCAGCCGCCGTCGTTAAAGTCCCAGGTGGTGAAGGCCTCCACCTGAGGGTGGCTGAACAGCACGGTGAGCATCTCCGTGATCTCCCGGGCCTGCCGCTCCTCCCCTTCGGGGGT
>CACZOZ010000427.1:0-8703 GCA_902782865.1 uncultured Eubacteriales bacterium | reverse complement strand
TTGCCGTCAAAGGACACCGTGAGCCCCAGCTCCTTCGCGCACCGGAGCATATCCATGACCAGCCCCGCGCAGTTGGGAGAAAGAGCGCCCGTGATGCCGGACAGATGGAGCCAGTCGAAGCCCTCCAGCAGGGCTTTCATATCATAACCCGAAAAGTCATACTCCGTCAGGGCTGAATGCTTCCGGTCATAGATCACCTTGCTGGGCCGGATGCCGAAACCGGTCTCCAGATAATAGGTGCCCAGCCGGTGGGTGGGGGTCTCCTCCGGCGTGGAGAGGATGACCGGCGTGCAGTGTACGTCACTGGAACGCAGAGCGCGGATGGCGGACTTGCCCAGGGAGTTGTCCGGCACCACGGTGAAGAACGTGCTGTCGACGCCCAGGGACGCCAGGGCCAGGGCGATATTCGCCTCGCTCCCGCCGTAGGAGGCCTCAAAGGAGGAGCTCATACGGATCTTTTCGTAATTCGGCGGTGTCAGGCGCAGCATGATCTCGCCCATGGTGATGAATTTTCTGCCGTCTTCCCGGCCTTTCAGGAGAGGATTGGAGTGGATCATCGTGTTCCTCGCTTTCCCGGCCCCATGGCCGTATCAAAAAACCGGGACTGACGCGCAGCCCCGGCCGCATGCCGGATCGGTTCAATGCAGATAGAGCCTGTAGACCGCTTTGGTAAGGCGGTGAGCCAGATTGGTGACGGAGCTTTCCGCGATGTTGATCCCCAGGGCATAGCGGGAAGAATTATACACCGGGCCGCCGCTGGTGCCCTTCTGGGTATCGATGGAATACTTGAGATGGGCGGCGTCATAGACGAACACCTTGCCCTTGCCGTATTTGAGGATGCCGTTATGGTAGCCGGCCACGTAATCCGTCTTGTTGTTGAGCGTCTTGTTGGAGGAGTTCCACTTGGCGCCGAACCAGCCGGTCTTGCTGCCGACGGCGGCATTGAACTTCACCACGCCGTAATCGTTCATGATCGTGTAACGGTGATTGCGGAACGTGGTGCCCACATAGCCCGTCCATGAGCCGGTGTAGCGGTACAGATAATTGGTCGGGCTTTTATAGCCGAAGTAAAACGTGATGGTCTTCGCCCACTGGCTGCAGGTGGGGCAGATCAGGCAGTGGGCGGCCGTCAGCATTTTGTCCCCCGCGACCATGAAGCCGCTGCCCGTCCAGAAATGCCCGCAGTATCCCATCACATACATGGAAGCGATCGCGGAGAAGGGGTATTTCTTCGTATTGATGACCTTGACGCGGTTGTCGCTCCCGAAGATCATTTTTTCCGTTTCCCCGGGCACGAAGGGTTCGGTATCCGGGATCTCGTCCGGGATCTCGTCCTCCGCGTCGGTCACGTCCACGAATACGATCCTGCCCAGCCCCGCCTCTTCCTCGGCCCCGGCCGTGAAGGGCACCGCGGCGGCCAAAAAGATCGTCAGAAGCGCCAGCAGCAGCGCGATCCTGTTTTTCATGTCATCATCCCCTCATCAATATGTTTATCGGGAGAGATCTCTTTATATAATTTACATCATAACACGCCCTTCGTCAAGGCCGGGCATGTCACTTCATCGCGCCGCTCTTTTCCTGCGCCCAGTGCTCCGCGATCTGTTTGGGAGCGTACGCGAACATCAGGTGCATATCTTCCGTGCCAGTATTGCGGACCCCATGGGGCTCCCACGGCGGCATGTAGACCATCTCGCCCGCGGAGACCGAAGCGCATTCGTCACCGACCCTCACCTCGCCGCGCCCCTTGAGCACGGTGTAGCTCTCGGCCATCATGTGCTCGTGCACCGGCACCGTGCCGCCCGGATAGATGATCACATATCCCTGGCAAAAATACTCGCCGTCGATGGCGCCGTTCTCCCCCAGCAGTACGCGGGTGACGCGCCCGGAAGGGAATTCGGTCCCCTCCACGTCCATGATCCTGATCCTGTGCATGTCCCGACCCTCCTTATCCCCCGATCAGCGGGACAGATATCCGTCATCCGCTTTACTATATTATATGACCCGGACCGGCCAGAAACAAAGCATTATTTGCGCTTGTATATTTATATAAATGGTGCTATGCTCCCATCAGGAAATGAAAGGAGCATACACCATGCTGACCCGTTATCAGACAGAGTTCGATCTCTATATCCGGCTCGAGCTTTCAGGAGCGCTCACATGTCCTCCGGGCTGGCTGGGCGAGAAACACCGCCACGCTTTCCGGGAGATCCTCTATGCGGTGAGCGGGGACTGCGACATCAGCATCGGGGATGAAACGCGGCATCTTATGCCGGGCCAGGCCCTGATCGTGCCTCCGATGGAAGAACACCGTCTCTCGGCAGGCCCTCTCGGCACGGTGATCACATATGTGGGCTTCCGCTGTGAAACGGAGCGCGGGCTTTCCCGGGACAGCGTACCGGATGACCGTCTGCCGCCGGATAGCATGCCCGAAAACGGAGACCTGGCTGAGATCATGCGCGAAATGGCGCGGTCCACGGACTTCAGGCCCTACTCAGACCGTCTGATCCGCGCGCTCGTGCCCGTGGCGGCGTACCTCAGAGGCCCGGACAGCGGCCGGGATGACGGGGCGGACAGCCAGAAAAGCATCCTGTGCCGCAAGACCGTCAAATACATCCGTTCCAACCCGCACCGCTTCGTCACCGTGGGAGAGATCGCGGCCAGCCTGTATGTGACGCCCCATTATCTGGGGCTGGTCTTCTCCTCCACCATGGGGCAGACCATCCTGAAGTATCAGCAGTCAGTCAAAATGGAACGGGCAGCCGCCCTCATCCGCGGCGGCATGGCCCTCAGTGAGGTATCGGGCCGGCTGGGTTATTCCTCGCCCCAGTATTTCAGCAAATGTTTCAAGGCATACTACGGATTTCCGCCGGTCCGGATGAGATCGGGAGCGGACTTACGCTGACCGGCCGAACGTTCCCCAGGGGGGCTGCCCGCGGCGGAGTGGGACTGTTTGTGTAAGTTGTTCGTACGATATGGCCATTTTACGATCAGATCTTTCATGCTATACTTTTCCAAAAGGAGGAGATGAATATGAGCAGACTGAAGATTTGCCTGATCGGCTGCGGGCGGATCGCCCTGAGCCATCTGAACGCCGCGAAGCAGTCCGGCCTCGTGGAGGTCGCCGCCCTGGTGGACGTTTCCCCGGACCGCGCGGCCGATTACGCGGCCCGGTACGGGATCACGCATGTTTACGCGACCCCGGAGGAAGCGGCCGCCGGCTGTGATCCGGACGCGTTCGACATCTGCCTGCCCAACGATCTGCACAAGGACATGGCGATCCGCTGCGTGCGCCTCAAAAAGCACGTCCTCCTGGAAAAACCGATGGCCAACAGCGTATCGGACTGCGCGGAAATGATCCGGGAAGCGGACGCCGCCGGCGTCACGCTCATGATCGGCCAGAGCCGCCGCTACTACCCCGCCGTGATGAAGTCCAAAGAACTGGCCGGCCGGGTGTACTCCGTATCCGCGGAACTCTACGGATACCTGGCCGCACCCCCGACCCCCTGGTGGAAGAGCGCGCAGAAGACCGGCGGGCTGATGATCCCCCTGTGGGGCAACCATATCTTCGATTATATCCTGTGGATGTTCGGCGAGATGCCGCGGACCGTCTACTGCGAGACCCAGCATCTCAACCCCGTCTGGGAGGGCGAGGATGAGGTGATGGCGGTGCTCGGCTTCTCCGACGACCGCTACGCCAGCGTCCGCATGTCATGGAACACCCGCCTGGACGGCGGCTCCTGGAACGGCGAGGGGAAGATCCTGTCCTCCAAGGACATCCATTATCAGCGCCTGATCCTGGCCGAAAACGGGACCCTCATCCTGAACGATGAGACTCGGCTCACCCACAACGGGACCGTAGCGGTGGACGACCGCGATGAGATCAGCAATTTCACCCGCCAGTATGACGAGTTCGCCGCCGCCGTGAAGGAGGGCAGGCCGCCGCTGACGGACGGTGCCGTGGGCATGCAAAACGTCCGGATCCAGGAAGCCTGCCTGAGATCTGCGGCCGCGCACAGGATCCTTGTCAGGGGAGAGGACGGGAATTATGTTTAAGATCACCCTCTCCGGGCAGATGTTCGACTCGCTCTCTGTATGGGAGCATCTTGCCGCCGCCGCGGATCTCGGGTATGACGGCATCGAGCTGAGGTCCACTCACATCGGTCCCGCCTCTTCACAGGAAAAGAAAGACGCGGTGAAGGCTTATCTGAAACGCCGGGACCTGAAAGTGACCTGCCTGAGCTGTTTCGTGGGAGACTTCGGCCTCCTGGATGACGAAGAGTGCGAAAATACCCTTGAGACCTTCAAAAAATGGCTGGGCATCGCGGTCGAATTCGACGCGCCCCTCATCAGGATGTGGCCGGCGTGGGTGGAATCCGCCGCCGCGTCCCAAAGCGTTTACGAGCGGGCCGCCGAGTGGATGGCCAGGTGCGCCGACCTGGCCCGGGAGAAGGGCAGAGGCATCGCCATGGAGATGCATCACGGCACGATCCTGGACACGGCGGAGTCCTCCCTGAAACTGCTGGATATGATCGGCCGGGACAACGTGGGCCTGATCGTGGACCCGGTGAACCTGTACCAGGTACCCACCGGGGACATCCCCGGCTGCGTCAGAAAACTGGCGGGCCGTATATTCGACGTGCACATCAAGGACATCATCAAACTGTCCTCCCCCGCGCACAGGGGCTGTTTCCGGTATGACTTCTACGCGGAACACATCGGCCGCTTCACCCGGGTGGTGCCGCCCGTCCGCCCGAGGAACGACTATTACGCTCACCGGCGCATCGGCATGGGCGGCGTGGACTGGCCCGCCATCATCGACGCTCTGGAGGAGATGGGCTACGACGGATGTCTGGCGGTGGAGAGCGTGTCGGAAGAGGACGCCTACATGCCCGCCGGACGCGAACTGGCGGCGGCCTGCATGCGGGACGTGCGCTCCCTCATCAAAAAACAGCCTTCCCTCCCCCACTGGCACTGTGTATCCCCCGAGGAACCCGGGCTGCATGAGGTGATCGCGCCGGGGAAGACGCCCAATCAGGCGGCCCATATCCTGCGGCTGAACCTGCGGCCCGGGGAAGGATTCCTCCTCTGTTCCGGCGAACTGGAGATGAACTGCGTCCTGATCCGGGGAAGCTGCCTGGCCGAGGGCTGCGGCATCCGGGAAGACATGGAACGGTTCGACAGTTTTTATATCCCGGGCCAATGTCAGATCAGCCTGACAGCGGGCCCGGACGGCGCCGTGTTCTATATCGGCGCGGGCAGGTGTGAGGGCATCGGAAAGCCCTTTTTCCGGCGCTTCGATCCAACGCTGCCCATCGGGGAGATCCATCAGATCCACGGAGAGGGCAGCGGGCGCAGGGAAGTGTTTTTCACCCTGGACGAAAAGATCCCCGCCTCACGGCTGATCTGCGGGCTGACATGGGGAGCGGACGGCATGTGGACCTCCTGGCCGCCGCACCAGCACGAGAAGGAACTGGAAGAAGTCTACTGCTACTTCGACATGCCCGAGCCAATGGCGGGATTCCACATCTCCTATGGGACGGACGGGACCTTTTCGGATCCCCGGATCAGTGTCGTATCCTCCGGACACATGGTATTGGCCGCCGACGGGTATCATCCCACAGTGGCCGTCCCCGGCACAAAAAACACCTACCTCTGGGTGCTCGTCGCCCATTCCCCCGCCACCCGCGGATACCATTACGCGAAGACGGACCCGTATTTTGTCTGAGGCTCCCCCGGGAGCGGAAAACACGCATGACGTTCTGGACGGAGGGTCAAGCCATGTATCTGAGACCGGATCCGGCATGGAAATTCGGCTGCGGCCGCTACATCCAGAGGCCGGACGCTTTCATGGACCTGAAGAAAGAGATCGGCAGGATCGGCTCAAAAGCGCTGATCCTGAGCGGCCGGAAGGTGTGGCAGGCGGTGCTGGACGTTTATGACGCCCCTCTTGAGGGGATCGACTGTTGCCACCGGATCCATACGCAGCCCTGCAGTGAGGAGGCGGCACGGCGGTACGCCCGGGACCTGCGGCAGGAAGGGGCGGACGTGATCGTGGGGATCGGCGGCGGAAGGATCATGGACCTGGCGAAACTGACGGGGGAATTCGCCGGCTGCCCGGTCATCAACGTTCCCACCATCTGCGCCACCTGTGCCGCCTACACCCCGCTTTCCGTGCTCTACACGCCCGAGGGACGGGCGCTGGGATCCTGGTTTTTCGAAAACGAGATCGCCTGCCTGATCGCCGACACCCGGATCATGGCGCGCCAGCCCGCCCGGTACGCCTTTGCCGGCATCGCCGACAGTATGGCGAAAATGATCGAGCTGGATCACAACATGGGCGATGCCCCGGCGGGCGCCGACATGGTTTTTGCCCGTTATAACGCGGAATATCTCTACAGACGGCTTTCCGCCATCGCGCCGGGCATGCCCGCCGAGCTTGCAAACGGCATCCCCTCCCCCCTGATCGACGAGATGGTCTACCTCACCGTCGCCGCCACAGGCATGGTCAGCGGATGCGCCCGGGGCCGGGGGCAGTCGGCCCTGGCCCATGGGCTGTACGAAGCGGCCAGGACCCTGTTCACCCGGGAAGCGGCGGGATACCTCCACGGCGAGATCGTGGGCGTGGGCCTGCGGCTTCAGCTCGAATACGACGGCAGGGATCTGAAGGATCTGGACCGGATCCTGGCCTCTCTCGGGCTGCCGATGCATCTGAGGGATATTTCGATCCCGGAGGACGGCGCAGTCTATGACGCCATCGCCGAAGACCTTGAAAAGAGAGACCTGCTCAACCGCGAAGGAGACAGCGTCCAAAGAGCCGCGCAGGCCCTCAGGCGCATCGGGTGAGCCGGCGGACGCGGGCCCTTCAGGCATCAAGGAAGATCCTGGTACAGAAGAAAAAACGCTTGTACCATCGGGCATCATCGTGTATAATATTGACAAATCAGCAGCATCACATTTTTATTCGGAGAAAACCACATGGCTTCACACTATCTGAAGGCATCTCTGGGCTCGATCGAACCTTCCGCCTGTCCCTGCGGCCTGAGCCGCCGGGCATTTATGGACGCGGAAGGAAAACCGGCGTCAGTGCATCTGCTGGACGTCAAAAACGATACGGAGCCCCACTACCATAAGATCACCCTGGAGTGCTATACCATCCTGGAAGGCGAAGGGGCTCTTGAGCTGGACGGCGAGACGGTGCCGGTCAAGCCCATGGACACCGTGATGATCTATCCGGGCTGTGTGCACCGCCCGGTGGGAAAAATGAGGATCCTCAACGTGGCCGTCCCCTGTTTCGACCCGGCGGACGAGTATCTCGCCGATACGGACCGTTCATGAACCGCGGCAAGCGGTTAATATATCATGAAAGGAGACTCACACCATGAAAAAACTTCTCTGTATCCTCCTGGCGGCCTGCATGACGCTGACGATGATCTCCATCGCGGCGGCCGATGAAGCCAAGACCATCAAGATCGGCACCATCCAGGCGCTGTCCGGCAGCTCCTCCGTCATGGGCAACATGATCGAGGGCGGCGTCGACTGGGCTGTGGAACTGGCCAACCGTGAGGGGGGCATCACCATCGACGGTGAAAAATACCTGGTCGAACTGGTGAAGAAGGATTCCAAGTCCGACGTGGATACCTCCATCATGGCCTATAAGGAGCTGGCCTCCATGGGCTGCGTGGCCGTCGTCGGCCCCCATCAGGCGAACATCGAAATCGCGCTGGCGCCCGTGGCCGAAGAGATCGGCACCCCGATCTTCATGATGGGCATGGACAGCCGCTGCACCCGCAGGGGCGAGATCGGCGCTCTGGGCGAGCCCTGGAGCTACATGTTCCTGTCCCAGCCCTCCTGCGACCTGCAGGGCGCTATCCAGGCCAAGTGGTGCCTGGAGCAGGGCTACAAGAACGTGGCCGTGCTCTACCGCGCTGACAACTCCTACAGCTACTCCCTCTACTATGCCTTCACCGCTTACATGCGGGCCAATAACGGCAATATCACCACCGCCCAGAACTTCGTCGCCGGCGATACCGACTTCAGCACCCAGATCATGAAGATGCTCGAGTCCAATCCCGACGTCCTCTTCTGCCCCAACTACACCGGTGAGCTCGGCGGCATGATCGAGCAGATCCGCGCCAATGGCTGGGAAGGCGACATCGTCTGCGGTCTGGACGCCGCTCCCGTGCTCAACGAGCAGGTCTCTGCCGATGACATCAAGGGCGTCGTCTTCGTGTCCAACATCGACCTGGCCAGCGAAAAGATCGCCGGCATCTGGAACGATTACGCTGCCTGGGCCAAGTATGAAGGCGCGACCAACCTGATGAAGTTCTGCCTGGGCTATGACATGGCCAACGTGGTCGCCTATGCCATCGCCAACGGCGGCGCCACCACCCAGGGCGTGACCGAACAGCTGGCTGCTCTCAAGGACTATGAGGGCCTGACCGGCATCATCTCCATCGGCGCTGACACCCACCAGCCCTACGGCCTGGCCATGAGCATCTACAAGTACAACGGCGAAGGCCAGCCCTCCGGCTACGACCTGCTGGTCAACTACTCTGCGGAGACCGTCGACTACACGCTGGAAGAGTTCTCCTACTGAGCAAAGCCTGAATTCCCGGTTATCAAGGGCTGCCATCTAATGGTGGCAGCCCTTCCTTAATACTCCTGGGAGGCATAACGACATGGCAATCACTGCTTTTGTACAGA
>CACZOZ010000426.1:0-3580 GCA_902782865.1 uncultured Eubacteriales bacterium | reverse complement strand
TTAAACTCATCTTTCCCGGACCCGATGTCTGTCGCGAAGAGAATGGCATCCTGGTCTATGTTCAGGGCCGGCGCGACGCCCATAGAGTATTCCGCGCCGATGAGGTTCAGGAGCCCGCCGCAGTTCACGTCACCGGCGCATCCGTCGTCACCGGCCGCCGCGGAACGCAGCCACCAGTAATTGAACATGCCGCCTTTGACGCGGTTGGAGACCGAATGCTTCGGGATGACCCAGGTGTTCCATCCGCGGTCGGGAGCGTAGCCGTAAGCCTCATTGGTCACATCCGAGACATCCAGAAGAAAGACCCTGTCGTCCACGGGGACAGGCGTCCCGTAGGTGCGCGCCTCCGGGGAATCGTCCGGCCAGGATCGCCCCCCGTCACCGGAGCTGACCGCGATCGCGGCCTGCTCGGGCGCCTTGAATCCTTCCAGGAAAAGACCGTTCAGGACCGACCGGATGTCGCTTTCACCCCATGCGCCGGAATATGGTTCCGTACGGTCAAAATGATCCACAAAAAGGGATTCGTCGCTGTCCAGGAACAGGGCTTTCACAGAGGTGTAGACGGTGGCATCCTTTGCCAGCACGCGGAAGCGGATCGGCCTGCCGTCATAGGTCCCGAAATACACATAGCTGCCGGACCAAGGGACATCCGCGGTGCTGCCGGGGACCGGGTCGGAGATGCGGGCCGTTCCAAGCCCTGTATTTTCTATATCCTTTTCAATTACCGCCGGCAGAGAATCGTTCTCCGGCGGTTCCCGTATCTCACCTGAAGCCGGAATGCTTCCGGGGGCGTTCAGAGGCAGCGGGATGCTGGCATAATCGGTCCTGCAGGGGCCATTCAGGTTTTCTGCCAGGAGATAGACATGGTAATCGGTCCCCCAGCCGTCCGGATCGCATCCCGCGGGGAGATCAAATGTGCCGTTTTCCCCGGATGGACCCTTTAAAGCCGTAAAAAGGAGAATGTCCGCGTTGTTCGGATTCCCCGGCAGATAGGCTTTGTCGAGGATCAGGACGGATATGTGCGTCACCGGAACCTCATCCGGTCCTTCCGCTTCGCAGGGGATCGTGACTGTCGCTCCCTCGATGGATGCAGTCCCGCCGTCGGGGACCGTGACGGTCAGGCCGCCGTCCAGCAGGGTCAGCTTGAATTCGTTTTCGCCAGTTCCGGTCAAGGATGTGAAAAGAATGGAATTCTGATCCACATTCAGCGCGGGTGAAACACCGATCGGGCCGGAACCCCGGTATACACCGGCATCGGAGGACGGCCTGGTATAGAATCCTCCGTCATTGACCACGGCAAGCAGGTGCCAGCCCCGCATTTCGCTGTTTTCCCACGCGGCGGTACGCAGGTACCAGCATCCTCCGGTGCGCGGCGAGCCTGCTTTTTTGCGGTTATAGACCGTGTGGAAACTGCCCCTGTCATCCCTTCCGTCATCCGCGGAATATCCATAGGCTTCATTGCGGACTTCTGCCGGATCAAGAAGAAATACTTTATCGTTTACGCTGACAGGCGCGCCGCAAACCCCTGTTTCCATGGAGCCCGCCTCATAGGTGATGCCCCCGCTGCCGATGCTTGCGGCGATCGCTTCCCGCTCACGCGCCTGAAAGCCGTCAAGAAAATCACTGTTCAGTGTTTTCCGGAGAGTGCTGCCGAACCAGGAATTGGAATAAGGTTCATCACTGTCAAAACATTCGTCGAAAAGGGACACATCGCTGTCCAGAAACAGTGATTTTCCGGAGGTGTACGCCGTTGAGTCCTTGGCCAGGACACGGAACCTGATCGGCCTGCCGTCATAGGTCCCGAAGTATACATAGTTCCCAGACCAGGGCGAATCTTTATCCGCCGGTCTGTCCGGATCGGACAGGCCCGCGGTACCCAGCCATGTGTTGTCCCGGCTCTTCTCCGGGGCTTCTGCCGCGTTCTCACCCATCACCTCCGGGATGAACGCGAGGATCATGACCCAGATCAGGATCGCCGTGATGATCCTCATAAGCCCTGTCCCGAAATGATCCTTCACCTGTCCGTCACCTCCGCAGCCCCATCACATGGCCCTCTTCGGCATCAAAAACGATCCCCAAAGGCACGACAGCCGCCGGCATCGAAAACGCGAAGATACCGGCGGCGGCTTTGTTATATATGCGCTGAGCCCCCGCCCGAATGCCGGTGATGTCTCAGTCCGCGGAAAAATGACGCAGCTTGAAAGACAGGACGCGGTACACGCTCTCATCGATGCGTTCGATCGGGATGCTCCCGTTTTCCACCGCCGCGGCGACGCCGTCAAAGGCCCGGAAATAATCATAGGGCAGCACCAGCACATCCGCACCGGCCTTCAGGCAGGCCACACAGGCCGCCGACGAGGAGTACTTGTCCCGGATGGCGCCCATGGAGAGAGCGTCGGTGATGATCAGGCCGTCAAATCCCAGCTCCCCGCGCAGCTTTTCGGTCAAAAACGTGTAGGACATGGTCGCCGGTATACCGGACCCGGTCACGTTCGGCGCCGAGATATGGGCCGTCATCACCATCTCACAGCCCGCCGCGATCCCCGCCCGGAATGGGATCATCTCGCAGGCGCTGATCTCGTCCCAGGTCTTGAGGGTCTCGGCGTAGCCGGTGTGCGTGTCCTCCGCCGTGTCCCCGTGGCCGGGGAAGTGCTTGATGCAGGCGGCCACACCGTTCTCCCGGAGCCCCTGTATCACGGCGGCGACCATTCGGGCAGCCGTCTCCGGATCGTCCCCGAAAGCCCGGTCACCGATCACGGGGTTCTTCGGATTGGTGTTCACATCCGCGACCGGCGCGAAGTCCACATCCATGCCGTAGGCTTTCAGATACGCGCCGATGGTCTTCCCCGCCTCGTACGCGGCGACAGGATCACCGGTCAAAGCGATCTGGCCCATGGGCGGGAATTTGGGCACGTTGAAGCCGGCCGGATGATTGGCGATCCGGGCGATACGCCCGCCCTCCTCGTCGATGCCGATCATCGCGGGGATCGCGCCCATCCCGTGCAGCTCCGAAGCGAATGTGAGCAGCTGGTCGGGAGAGGTGATGTTTTTGCGGAAAACGGCAAAACCTCCGCACGGATAATCCAGATACTTTATCCGCATCTCCTCCGTCACCGACGTGGTGCCGGTGATGCCGTTGTCCTCCAGCTCCGCGGGGCTGAACCGCCCCTCCAGCGCGTCCGGACGGATCATGAAGAGCTGCCCGATCTTTTCCCTGAGGGTCATGCGGCTCATCATCGCGGCGACGGGATCCTCCCCGGCCGAGGCGTGGGCCTGGCAAAACAGGAAACCGAAGGCGAGAAGCGCCGACTGACATCTTCTGAATCTGAAAGGTTTTATTCTCATACAGGCCTCCCCTGCCGCCCGAAAAAGCGGTCAACGATCGTCGGACCGATCATATCATATCCGCGCCGGAAAGAAAAGCTCTGTTCGGCAGGGCCCGCGGTGTTTACACATGTAAAAAAAACATCGCTCCCCGGGGATCTCCCACAGGCCAATCGAGTAGGGAGAAATTAATCTCCCTCTCACACCACCGGACGTGCCGTTCGGCATCCGGCGGTTCGGCTCAATTTCAAAGCAT
>CACZOZ010000425.1:0-9598 GCA_902782865.1 uncultured Eubacteriales bacterium | reverse complement strand
TGGCGGGCATGAACGTCATCGAACGTCTGTTCGCGATGCTGCTGCACATCGGGCTCACGGTCATCGTATTCTACGGCGTCGTGAAGGCCCGTAAAGGGTATCTGCCGCTGGCGGTCGCTTTGCATATGGCGATGGACACCTTCCCGGCCCTGTACCAGAGAGGCATCGTCCCGCTGTGGTCGGTGGAGGTTTGGGCCGCTGTGTGGACCTGTGTGGTCGTGATCATCGCTTTGAAGCTTTACAGGGGTCTTAAAGTCCCGTCTTAACTGGTCGGTCCGCCCCATGACGGCAAAACGGAGCGGGGTCCCGGTCATGGAGGAATAACGTATCGAACGAGCAGCCCCGGCCGGACGGCCGGGGCTGCTTTGATACCTCAATATTTCTGCCGGGTATTTATGAGATGATCATGGCCAGGCAGTTGGTGCTCACCATGCCGAAAGCCAGCATGGCCGTGCCGAGGAACACGCCGGCATATACGCTGTTGGTCTTCCTGCGCAGGTATACGGCCAGGGCGGAGGCGATGGCGAACTGCGGGAGCAGGTTGGTGAGCAGATCCAGGTAGAAATGGGCGAAATTGCCGGTGTAGAAGGGACGGTTTGTCCTGAGCGTGATCTCGTGGAAAGCCAGCAGCAGGATCATGCCTGCCAGGCTGATCAGTGTGCCGAGGATGATGCTCTTTACCGTGCCTTTGGGGCCGTCACCGAAATCCATGATGCCGCCGCAGAGCATGAACAGCGCGAAGTAGGGCAGTATCCCCAGGAAGTACCAGGGCATGGTCGCGGACCTGGCGGCGTTGAAGGGGCGCAGGCTGTTGGTCCACACATGGATATCGGTGTTGGCGAAGCGGAATATCAGGGTGAGCACAAAATAAGCGAAGAGGAAGAGGATGAGGGCCAGCAGGGCAGATTTGAGGATGTGGCCCGGATGGAAGCCCTTTCCGTCGGAGGTGGCCAGGCCGTAATACCTGGCGTCAGCCCCCAGTTTCCTGCCTTTCAGGAAGTGGTATGCCGCCAGATACACCAGCAGCGCGCAGGCGCTGAAGAGCATCCAGATCAGGTAGCCGTTGGGCGTGGTGCCCAGCTGGAACAGGGAGTTGGAGGCCATCTTGTTGCCCACGGCCGTCCCCGGGAAGAAGAAGATCACGGGGATCAGCGTGAGGATCAGCCCCCAGATCCAGAAAGCACGGCTGCCGGCTTTGAGCCCGGCGGACTTCGCGGGGGCTTTCAGCTTCAGGCTGCTGAACAGGCTGGACTCGATCAGGAGACCGCCCAGGCCGAACAGAGCGCCCACCAGGCCGATGATCATCACGATATGGGCGAAGATCTTCCAGCCGTAGATCAGATCATCGCCGGGAAGCGGATTGGGCGCGCCCATGGCGCTGGATACGGATTCCGTCAGCGCCTTCATGAAGGGGCCGGACACCATATCGTCCTGGTGCGTCTGGTTCAGGGGAATGAAGATACGGGCGGTGCGGTCCTCCCAGGAGCCGTACAGCTGGTTGGGCACGATCTTGTCCGTGCCGAAGATCCCGCACAGGAAGGGATCGGTGTACATCTCATCGAAGGTGTTCAAACGGGCCAGCAGGCCTTCATCGTGTTCACCGGAGATCTGGACGAAGCTGAAGTCGTAGTCAGCGGCGGCGTCGGCAAAAAGAACGTCGGATACCACCATGCTCACCGGACGCACCAGGGACAGCCGGTAGCTGTACAGGGATCCCATGGAGTGGCCCCCCACACCGATATTGTTCCTGTCAACGAAATCCAGGCCCGCGATGTGATCGTAGATGGTGTCCAGCTCCATCGCGCCGTCGGGATTGGTCCAGTACTGGGACCGGGGGTCGGCGTCGGTGTCGCCGCAGCCGGAATAGTCCGCCAGAGCGACCACGAAACCCCGCCGCGCCAGTTCCGTGGCCCAGGGGCTGCCGATATCCGAGGGACAGTCGCCGCCGGGCACCACGATAAAGGCCGGCGCGGGGGACTGGGCCGTCGCCGCGTTGGGAATGAACAGATTGGCCGTGACCGTATAGCCGTTGTCGTTCACCAGATACAGCCTCTGTGTGTGGATCCTGCCGAAATCCTTGTCCACACCCACGGACAGCATGGCTCCCAGAAGCACGACGACCAGCGCGATCGCAAGAATGATACCGGATCGTTTCATCTTTTCCGCCTCCCAAATAAATAATTTGTGATGCAAATATATTCTACAGAATGTATTTACATCACATATAATACATCTGAACGAGCTGTCAGTCAATATCTTCCAGATGCGAATTATGAAAAAAGAGATCTCACCGAACTTGACAAGTTCGTGAGATCGGCATCATAATTAAACGTAAAACGGGCATTGCCCGGGGATGAATGAAGAAGGATGATCGTTTATGGGGACCGAATGGATGGGCCGGTATCGGCCCCTGGTAGCGGCGCTCGTCCGCCACTCCAATATCAATCAGCGGGTTTCCGCCGTCTATGTTCCGGTGGCCGGGGACATCTGTCTGAGATCCCAGGAATGGCAGGTCTTCGAGTACATCCTGGAGCATATGGATGACGATTCCCATATGAACATGATCTCGGAGCGGCTGGGCATCCCCCAGAGCACCTTTTCAAAGATCATCAAGACCCTGTGCGGATACGGCCTGGTGGATAAGTATCAAACCACGGACAACAGGAAAAACATCCTGCTGCGTCCCTCCGAAAAGGGCCTGAAGATCTATAGGGACCATTCCGCGGATATGGAACGGATCATTTTTGAACCTTTTTTCGGCGCCCTGGATGGGATGAGCGACGAGGATATCCGGTCTTTCACCAAAGCGGTGGAACTGCTCAATGATCGGTTGGCCCACGGTGACGAAAAAGCATCGGAATTGAGAAAGCTGCCGTGATCGGATAAGGAGCGTGTTTGGCCGGTATCGGTTTGCCCGGGGGATCACAGGTTCAGCAGCACCAGCGCCGCCAGGATCAGGCCGAGCCCTGTCCACTGGCGCCGGTCCAGCCTTTCTCCGAATAAAAGCGCGCCCGCGGCTGTCACCATCAGGATGGTCCCCACGCTGAAGGAGGGATAGGCGAGGATGGCCGGCAGGCTGTTCAGGGCCTTCAGCAGAAAGTAGGAGGAGAAATAGTTCGGGATCCCGGCGAGCACGCCCGCCGCCAGTTCCCCGGGCCGGATCTTCTTTCCGTCCTTCCTCATCTCCGCGACGGCTAAAGCCGCCGTCAGCAGCGACGCGGTCATGAAAAGGAAGAAGAAGTACCGGGTATCCTCCTTTGGATCGCCCAGGCGCTCGAATACCTTGGCCATCCCCTCACTTCCGCCGCAGGCCAAAAGGGTGAGCAGCAGGATGGTGAGGGCGGCGCGGCTCTGCTTTTCACGCCCGTTCTTAGCTTCCCTGTCCCTGAGGTTCAGCACGACGATCGCGGCGAGAGATATGACGAGCCCCGCCGCCTGGTACCATGTGGGCGTTTCGCCGAAGACGAGGAAGCTCATCAAAAGAGGGATCAGAATACCCAGCTTGGAAAAGGCGGAACTGAGCGCCGCGCCGTTCAGGCGCACGCTGCTCTGCATCGTCACCAGGCCTGCCACGTACAGAAAACCGCTGATCCCGCTCATCAGGAGGGTGGACGGGGCCGCCGAATAGAACCTGTCTTTACCGGGCATCTGGATGAAGGCGATCAGGGTGCAGGTCAGATAGTTGCCCAATAACAGCCCGTAACGGGTCCCCTTCGGATCCTTGAACCATTTTAATACCAGTGTGAGGGCAGCGCTGGAGCATGCCGCTAAAACGATATACATCATAACGCGGAGATTGTAATGCTTAAAGGCCGCGTCCGTCAAGAGAAACAGGGCGACGCCGTCTGTGATGATCCTTAAATCATTTGCATGGACAGCGGCCGGCTGCTATAATATCGTCGGTATGTCAAAAGATGAGCGGTGAGGGATGGTATGAGAACGATCCATGTTGCCGCGGCTGTCATCCGTGACGGGGACCGGGTCTTCGCCACACAGCGCGGATACGGGGAATGGAAGGACTATTGGGAGTTTCCCGGCGGGAAGATCGAGCCCGGGGAGACGCCTGGGGAGGCCCTGCGCCGGGAGATCCTGGAGGAGCTGGATACAGTCATCACCGTCGGGGACTATCTCACTACGGTCGATTACGATTATCCGGGCTTTCACCTGAAAATGGACTGCTTCATGGCGGAAGTGGTCAAGGGCGGCTTGGTGCTCCGGGAGCATGAGGCCGCCCGGTGGCTCAGCCGGGAGGACATGGATGATGTCGACTGGCTGCCCGCGGACAGGACGATCATCGACCTGATAAAAACGAGAATGTAAGTGATGCGCCTGTATCAAAAAAGGACCGCTGCCCGTGACTGTGATCGGGCAGCGGTTTTTTGTCGTGATGGAAGGGGTCATCAGGGCCGTACGCCGTTGCGGTACTCGCCGGGGGTACAGCCCGCGTGCTTTTTGAAGCTCTTGGAGAAGTGGGCCACGTCCGTATAGCCCACGCTCTCGGCCACCTCATGGATGCGCCTGGCGGGATCGGTCAGGAGGGTCTTCGCTCTCTCGACACGGATGCGTCCCAGGATATCAAAAAAGCTTTCGCCGGTCTCCCGGTTCAGCAGCTTGGACAGATGCCACTGGCTGACGTACACATGATCGGCCACATCGCTGAGCGACAGGTGCAGCTCCGCGTAATGCTCTCCCATATATTTCAGGGCGGCCTGCACGATGAGATTTCCGGCCGGGCCGTCCTTTTCCTCCTCCTCCGGGCCTTCCGGCGGCAGGGCATCCAGCCGCGCGCACATCAGCGTGACGGCTTCGTTGATCTCGTTCAGGTCGCTGGGCTTGAGCAGGTAGCGGCACACGCCCAGATTGAGCGCCTGGCGGGCGTAGTCGAAATCCCGGTACGCGGTGAGCACGCTCATCTGCATCCGGGGATACTCGCTGCGCAGGGCGGCCAGCATGGTCAGGCCGTCCATATTGGGCATGCGGATGTCCGTGAACACGATATCGGGTCTCAATTCCCGGATGAGGGCCAGCCCGTGGGCGCCGTCATAGGCTGTTCCCACGACACGGCAGCCCATTTTTTCCCATGGGACCACACTGGAAAGGCCTTTGACGATCAGGCGCTCATCGTCGACCAATACCACACTGTACATCTTTGCTCACTCCTCAAAGGGGCGCAGGGCCATGACCCGCTCCCAGCATTCCTCCGGCGTCATGGAGCCGTTCGCCACGGCGGGCACGCACTGCAGCAGCCACACTTCACGGGCTTTTTTATTCATCGCGTCCTGCAGGGGGGCGAGCATCCTCCGGCCCTCGGCCATACGCTCCGCGGAGTCGAGGAGCCTGCCTCCCAGCCCGTTATAGCCCAGGCGGCGCAGGCTGTCCTCCCGGGTAAGGGCGCGCAGGAGCGATACGGCGTCGTCCCGCCGGTCGCTGTCCCAGGCTTTCCTTGTCAGGTAAAAGCCCATGGAGACGCCGCCGATGTACTGGCCGGCCGTGCCGCTCCCGTCCCTTAAGGGCATGGGGAGCACCATGGTGGTATCCATGCTCTCCGGGGGAAGGGAGGGGGCCAGCCAGCTGCCGTCGAACTGCATGGCGGCCTGCTTGTTTCTGAACATCTCGGTGGACGCGCTCTCGTAGGTATATTCCGCGTTGTCCGCGAAAGCGCCCATCACATACAGCTCCCGGATCAGTGCCATGGCGCGGTACCAGGACGCGGGCACTTCTTCCAGGGTCCGGGGACGGGCCTGCTGCTCTTCCGCGGAGGCGCAGGCCAGAAGGGCGAACTCCGCCAGGTAGTGGGGGATATCGGAGAGGGATACGGCGATGGGCACGACCCCGGCCTCGCGAAAGGCTGCGACAGCGCTGACCAGGCTGTCCCAGTCATGGGGCAGGGGCACCCCGCAGCGCTCGAACACGTCGGTGTTCACATACAGCCCCTCCCAGTAGGACCGCACCGGCACGGCATAGACCCGGCCGTCGCTTTCCCTGAGCGCTTCGTTCTCCGGGAGCGCCATGGAGGGATAAGCCTCATTGATGTCGGATACGGGCACCACCTTGTACAGGATGGGGGCGGAGTCGGCGCCGGCCGCGAAAAAAAACAGCACGTCCGGCTCATTCCCCGCGGCAAAATCGTGCAGCACACCGGTCTTCCAGGCCTCGTCACTGGCGGACGAATGATCGATCACGGTGTTGCCGCTCTCGGTCTCATAGAGATTCAGGATATCCACATAAGCCTCCGCGGCGGTATCTGCCCCGGCGAAGCAGCTCACCGTGCGCAGTGTGACGCCCTCCGCGGCGGCGAAGGGGAAGACCATCAGCATGCCCATCAGGGCGGTCAGGATGCGGCGTGCGGTCATGATACCTCCCTCAATCCATGTCCTGCGGTACGTCCATGCGCACCACGGTGCGGTCCTTTTCGTCACTGAATACCTCGATGTCGGCCTGTCCGCTGTAGATCAGGCGGAGACGGTCGGCGATATTGGCCAGCCCCAGATGAGTGCCGGCGGTGGTCTCGCCCCGGAGGGCCGCGTCGATCTTCTTCCGGTCCTCCGGCCCGATGGGCTTTCCGGTATTGATGATCTCGATGCGCAGGCAGCGGCCGGTCTTCAGGTATCTCATTTCGATGATGCCGCCGCCCGCGGGAGCGATGCCGTGTTCCACTGCGTTTTCCAGCACGGGCTGCACTGTCAAAAGAGGCACCAGGCAGTCCATGGCGCTCCCGTCCGTCTCCCGGATCACCTGCAGGCTGTCCCCGAAACGCTGCTGCACGAAATAGATGTAGGCCTCGGCTACCTCGGTCTCTTCCTGCATGGTCACCATCCGCCTGTCCTGCCGGGCCATGCTGGCGCCCAGGAGCACGCTCAGGGAGCTCACCATGGCGGGGATGGTCTCGGATCCCTCGATCCGGGCTTCCCAGTTGATGGATTCCAGGGCGTTGTTGATGAAATGGGGGTTGATGCGGCTCTGCAGCGCCTGGATCTGGGCGTCCTTCAGGGCGATCTCCTCCTTGTAGGTCTTCTGGATCAGTCCCTGGATACGGGTGGACATATTGGAGAAAGCTCGGCCCAGATCCCCCAGCTCATCGCCGCCCCGCATGGGCACGGTCACGCCCAGCTCCCCGCTCTCGATGCGGCGGCTGGCGTCGGACAAAAGGGAGATCGGCTTCACGATGCGCCGGCGCACATACCAGGCCAGCAGGATCAGCACGGGGATCAGCGCCAGGTAGATCACCAGCACCAGCCGGATGAACAGGTCGATCTGCCGGTACTGTACGCGCCTGTCCAGGCTGATCATCATGTCAAGATCGTAACCGTCGCCTTTCACGCGCCGGACGAGGCGGATGTCGTTCCCTTTTTCCGACAGGCCCTGGGGCAGTCCGTCCCAGTCCGTCCCGGTATCCCCGCCGCCGTCCAGGCATATCACGGGACTGGACTGCCAGGACGCAGCCAGGGTGAGGAGGGGCTCAAACATCGTGTCCGCGTCGATCCCCAGCACCAGCATCCCGTACCGCTTCATGCTCAGGTCCAGAAGGTTGCGCACCAGGTAGAACCGGCCGGACCGGTACACGAAGCGGTCGTCCGTATCGATCTCTTCCCCGAGCCTTAAGATCTCCTCCTGCAGGCCGGACACGAACGCCATGGCCTCCCGGTATCCCGACCGGGTGTAGATATAGATGTCCGGATCGGTCAGCGGGAAAAAAGCCGCGAAAGTGAACAGATCCTCCCGGCTGTACTTGCGCTCGATGTATCCGCGGGACAGGCGCATGAACTCCGCGTCGGCACTGTTTCCCGTGTGCCAGGCTTCATACGCGTCGGCCAGCTCGCCGTCGTAGATCACGTCCCTGGCCAGGCTGATGGCCCGCTCCACCCGCTGTTCGGTCATGGTCCAGGCGTGATCGGCTCCGGTCAGCAGCGCGGTCTCTGTTTTTTCACGCAGGCTCTTCATCAGCACCGTCTGGGTGAATACGCCCAGCAGCGTGGCCGGGAACAGGTAGCAGATCAGCATGATCGCCATGACCTGGAACCGCAGGGAGCGGAAGGGGGCGCCGCGTTTTCTATTCCGGGGATCCTTGTTCGATGCCATGACCGTTCCTCCCGGACAGGATCACGCGTCGAAGGGCAGTCCGGCGAAATCCGCCAGGGTGCCCACCAGGGTCTTGGCGTGGTGGATGGTATCGTCTTCGGCGAAGATGCGCACCCGGGGTTCCGTGCCGGAGAACCTGATGATCGCCCACGCGTCGTCAAAATATACCTTGCAGCCGTCCATATAGCTCACTTTTCGGACGGGATGTTTGAAGACAGGCAGCTGCCGGTCCTCCAGGATCAGTTTTTGTATGCGGGCCTTGTTCTCTTCCGTCAGGGCCCAGTCGAACTCGGCGGTGTGCATCTCCCCGTAACGGTCGTACAGGTCCCGGACCGACTCGCTCAGGGATCTGCCGGTGACGGACAGCATCTCCACCAGCAGGCTCGCGGCGTACAGGCCGTCCTTGCCGGAGATATGGCCCCGCACCGTCAGGCCGCCGGAGGACTCACCGCCGATCAGGGCGTCGTGGGCTTCCATGCCCTCGGATATGTGCTTGAAGCCAACGGGGACCTCGAAGCATTCCTGCCCGAATGCCTTCGCGACCCGGTCCAGCAAATGGGTGGTGGCCAGGTTGCGCACCGCCGCGCCGCGCCAGCCCTTGCAGCGCAGCAGGTAGTCATAGAGCAGCACCAGGATCTCGTTGGCGGAGATATAATCGCCTTTCTCATCGATGATCCCCAGCCGGTCCGCGTCCCCGTCCGTGGCGATGCCCACGTTGGCGTTGTGCGCCTTCACCGCCTGCATCAGGTCCGTCAGGGTCTCCGGTGTCGGGGCGGGAAGGTGCCGCCCGAAAAAGGCGTCATGCCGGTCATTGATCACGTCCACGTCGCAGCGGGTGGTGTACAGGATCGTCATCAGTCCCGTCAGGCCCACGCCGTACATGGGGTCCAGCACCACCCGCAGCCGGCGGCGCCGGATGGCGTCGGTGTCGATCTGCGCCAGGATGGAATCCAGGTAAGCGTCGCGGGGATCGATGGTGGTGATGAGGCCGCTTTCAAGCGCCTTGTCAAAGGGCACGGTCCGGATGCGGGCGGGATCCGCGGCGTTGGCCTCATCCTGGATGGGACCGGTCACGCTCTCGGTGGCGTCCCTGCCGCCGGAGGTGAACAGCTTGATGCCGTTGTACACGGCGGGATTATGGCTGGCTGTCACCATGGCGCCGTATTTGAGCCGCAGGTGCTTGACGGTGAACATGATCTGGGGCGTCGGGCAGCTCAGATTGACGAAATGGACCCGTACGCCTTCGCCCGCCAGGGCTTCGGAAAACCAGATGCAGGCCTCGCGGCTCAGGAAACGCCGGTCATAGCCCACGCAAATGCCGGTATCCTGACAGCCTTCCCGCTTCATCCGCGCGGCCATGGCCGCGGCGACGCGCTGGATATTGTCCTTCGTGAAGCCGTCGCCGATGACGGCGCGCCAGCCGCCCGTACCGAATTTGATCATTTTTCCGCCTCCTTGCGGCCCATGACCGCTGCCACCGTATGGATCCCCTCACTGAAAGCCGGGACCCGGTCCGTCC
>CACZOZ010000424.1:0-10182 GCA_902782865.1 uncultured Eubacteriales bacterium | reverse complement strand
TCGTCCCAGCCGGGGATGCCGAAAGGCACACGGCTGAGGAAACCGCTCCGCAGGATGGGACCGTAGCCCTGGCCGCTGAGAGGCTCGATGAACCGCAGCGCCGCGAAGCAGAAAAGGCCCGGAAAAACAGCGGCTTCCAGCGACCGCGAGAATGAAACACGGCTGAGCCGGGCAAACAGCCACAGGGCCAGGAAACAGCCGAAGAGCACACCGATCACATTGACGCTGCCGTACCGGAGGTCGAAAAAAGGACCCGCGCCCAGGAATTTCCCCATGGGATCATAGAAAAGTCTCTCCGCCTGCAGGGCGCAGTAGAGCCCCCTTCCGGCGATGAGACCGAAGAACGCGCTGAACAGGGAAGCCTTCAGGCCGAAGCCCCGCGGCAGGCCGCGGCGCGCGAATACAGCCTCCGACGACACACAGGCCAAAAGAGCGATGACCACGGCCAGGATGCCGTAGATCGTTACCTCGCCGCCGAAAACACTGATGACAACAGGCTCCATTTATTCACCCAGGCTCACGAAGCAGATCATGTCCGCCAGGTCCCTCTCCCTTTCCGGCATATTCAGCTTGTTGAACACCAGTTCTCCCTTGTCGTTCCTTTGCCGGAAGACCAGGGTGGCGCTGTTGCCGCCGTCAAGATTGTAGGCCATCCTGAACCCGCCGGGTGCCGCGGCTTTGCCCAGCTCCTCACAGAGCGCGGCAAAGTTATACACATCCAAGCCGAAGGTATAGAAGATCGCGTCCCCGTCACAGGTGATGATCATATAATCCAGGGTATCGATCTGGGCGATGGCCACCCGCTGGGTCAGCTTGTCCGAGATCATGTATCCGTTGCGGAATTTCTCGTCGATCACGCTCTCACCGTCCCGGACCAGCACGGGCCCGAAGCAGAAAGCCTGATACATATCGTCGTGATGCTGCTCGTAATAAGCCGCGTAATCGGCCCTCTTGCAGTTGTAGATCGCGTCAAAGTCACCGTTTTTGTCGATCACCAGCACGTCGAACAGGCCGTTGGCGCTGTTCCTCACCTGGGTGGACTGGCGCATGACCACGAAGCATTTTTCCGAGGTGTAGAAATCCCCGTTGATGCCCACCACCGCGTTGACGGCCTTCGCCATGGCGCCGCCCCGAGCCTCGTTGGTATCCCACGCGCCGAACATGGCGTCCGGCTTGCGGACCTGCCTGGCCGGCACGGTCCTGAGCTGGGAGGGATGGCTGATCCTGACGCGGGCACAGGTGTAATGGACGCCCATATATTCCCCGTCAAAGATATCCACGCTGATGGAATCGTCCCGGTACTGGGTGTCGGAGATATAGCATTCGTCCTTCGGGGGCGGCGCGATCGCCGTGGAATCCATCGGGAGCCCTTCTGCGGCAGCGCCGGACAAGATCACGGCCGCCATAAGCGCCGGTAAAAACAGCTTGAACAGTCTGAGCATGCTGCGACCTTCCCTTCACAGTTGATGACATACCTTATGATTATACCAAAGGTTCATGAAAATCACAAGTATCAGGAACTCAAAGAACGCCTCCCGCCGGCAGTGAATAATTGACTTTTGGGCCGCGAGAATGTATATTGATAGGAGACTTTTCCGTTTCGAGGTGTGCCGATGCGTTGGTTATGTGCTGTGCTTGCGATCCTGATGCTTCCCGTCTTCACCCTCAGCGCCCTGGCTGAGCAGCCGGCGGGGACCCAGTCGGTCAAGATCACCTTTCTGGGGGACTGTACCCTGGGCAGCGAGCAGCGGGAACGCAACCGGGAGACGTCTTTCGTACAGTACATCCTGGCCAGGGGCTATGATTATCCCTTTTCCGGCGTACTGGATATCCTGGAGAACGACGATCTGACCGTCGCCAATCTCGAGAGCGTGTTCTATGACTCCGAAGCCGGCAAGGTCGAGAAGACCTACAATTTCCGTTCCGAGCCGGACTTCGCCCAGATCCTGAAGGTCAGCTCCATCGAAGCGGTGAGCCTGGCCAACAATCACACGGAGGATTACGGCCGGCTGGGCCTGATGTCCACCATCGACACGCTGGAAGCGATCGGCATCCCCTGGTTCGCCTCCGCGCGGGATGTACACAAGACCTGGGTCTGGGAGAAGGGCAATATCCGGATCGGCTTCATCGGCCTTTACATTTCCTTCTGGTGGAGCAATCTGGAGCTGATCAAGCAGGATCTCCAGGCCCTCCATGACGCGGACTGTTCCTGCATCGTCGCGGTATTCCACGGCGGGAGCGAGTATTCCACGCGCCGCGACCCCGGCATGGAAAAGCTGGCCGCGTTCTTCATCCGCAACGGCTGCTGCGCCGTGGTGGGCCACCACCCCCATGTGCTGCAGGGCATGGACGTTTATGACGGCGCCACAGTGCTCTACAGCCTGGGCAATTTCGTGTTCGGCGGGAACAAAGCCATGCGCGCGCTGTATACCGTGCTGGCCCAGTTCACCTTCGATTTCGACAGGAACGGGAAGTATCTGGGCCATCAGCTCAACCTGATCCCGGCCCAGTACTCCGGGAACGCCGTGTACAACGACTACAGGCCCATCCTGGTCAAGGATGAGGGCGCCGAAAACGCGCTCGCCCTGATCCAGTTCGATACCCCGTTCCCGCTGAATCCTTACGTGGACGGCATCGGCGCCGTGCAGGATTACGTGCCCCGGTATGAGGCGGACAACGCGTCCAATTGAGGTGAGAAAGTGAAGGTCGATATCAAAGCCTTTACGGACCAGCTGAATCTGACCACCCTCTCCCCCTCCTCCAAAACGGAATGGGATCTGTATTCGGCCGACCTGAACCGCCCGGGCCTGCAGCTGTCCGGGTTTTACGAGTATTTCGCCTATGAGCGTCCCCAGGTGATCGGCCTGGTGGAGATGAGCTATCTGGCGTCCCTTCCCAAGGACGTGCTCCGAAAAAGGCTGGAGACTTACTTTTCCTACGACCTGCCCTGCGTGATCGTCTGCCGCAAAATGACGCCCCCGCAGGAACTGATCGAGCTGGCCCGGGCCCGGGACATCCCCGTGTTCGGCACCGACAAGCAGACCACCACCTTTTCCGTATCCGCGATCACCTATCTGAGCCGCTGCCTGGCCCCCCGCTCCAGCATGCACGGCGTGCTGCTGGACGTTTACGGCGTCGGGATCCTGATCACCGGCGACAGCGGCGCCGGCAAGAGCGAAGCGGCCCTGGAGCTGATCAAGCGCGGCCATCAGCTGGTGGCGGATGACCGGGTGGACATCGTCAAGGTGGCCGACAACAGGCTGATCGGCGAATCACCGGCGACCATCAGGCATTTGATGGAGATCAGGGGCATCGGGGTCATCGATATCAAGGCCATGTTCGGCATCGGCGCGGTGCTGACCACCAAATCCATCGACCTGGTCATCCAGCTGGAGAACTGGAAAGAGGATAAGGCTTATGAGCGCCTGGGGCTGACGGACACCTATACCACCATCATGGACGTGGATATCGCGAAGATCCTGATGCCCGTCAGGCCCGGAAGGAACCTGGCCATCATCATCGAGGTGGCCGCGCGGAATTTCAGCCTGAAGCGCATGGGTTATTCAGCCGCCAGAGAACTGGATCAAAGGATCAACGATCTCAGAAATAAAGATTGATTATGGGAGGGATATCATGATCTACGCGGGCGTCGATCTGGGGGGAACGAACATTGCCGTCGGTATCGTGAACGAACACGGCGACATCCTGGCGCGCACCAGCACGCCGACCAGGCCGGAGAGGGATTACAAGGAGATCGCGCAGGATATGCTCCTGTGCATCTACAAGACCCTGAAAGAGTGCGGACGGGACGCCAATGACCTGGAATCGGTCGGTGTCGGCATCCCCGGCATCGCCAATCCCAAGGACGGCACGATCATTTACTGCACCAATCTGGGCTGGCGGGACGTGCCGCTGAACAAGGAGCTGCAGAAGTACCTGCCCAAGCCGGTCTTCATCGATAACGACGCCACCGTGGCCGGCTATGCCGAAAGCATCTCCGGCATCAGCAAAGGCTGCGACAGCAGTGTTTTCATCACCCTGGGAACGGGCGTGGGCGCCGGCATCGTGATCCACGGCAGGCCCTGGAGCGGCTTCCACGGTGTGGGCAGCGAGCTGGGCCACATCACCGTCGCCATGGACGGCGTGCCGTGCACCTGCGGCAACAACGGATGCCTGGAGCGCTACTGCAGCGCCACCGCCATCATCCGCATGGCCCGGCAGGAAGTGCTGTCCTATCCGGAGAGCCAGATGCTCTCCCTGGCGAACGGGGATCCCGAGCAGATCTCCGCAAGGACGGTCTTTGACGCCGCCAAGAACGGGGACAAGGCCGCCGTGAGGATCTACCAGCGCTACGTCAATTATCTGGCCATCGGCATCAATAACGTGATATCCTTCCTGGATCCGGAAATGATCGTGATCGGCGGCGGCGTCAGCGCGGCGGGCAGCTTCCTGCTGGACGGCATCCGGGAGTGCCTCCCCCGTTACCTGATGTACAAGACCGTGGCCAATCCGCGCATCGAGCTCGCCACCCTGGGCAACGAAGCCGGCATCATCGGCGCCGCCCTTCTGGGAAAAGTATAACGACCGGAGGAACAGTATGAAATACCTGATCAAAGATCTGTACCGGAACACCCCGGCACAGGATACCAAAGTGGAGATCACCGGCTGGATCCGCACCCTGCGCGACTCCAAAGCCTTCGCCTTTATCGCCGTGAACGACGGCAGCTTTTTCAAGACCGTGCAGGTCGTGTGCGACGAGAAGCTGGCGAACTTCAAAGAGGTCGTCAAAATGACCCTCGGATCCTCCATCCGTGTGGTGGGCACCATGGTGCTCACCCCCAATATGAAGCAGCCCTTTGAGATCCACGCGGAAGAGGTCACCTGCGTGGGGCTGTGCGCCCCGGAATACCCCCTGCAGAAGAAGCGCCACAGCTTCGAGTTCCTGCGCACCCAGGCCCATTTGAGGCCGCGCACCAACACCTTCAGCGCCGTGTTCCGTATCCGCTCCCTGGCGGCGCAGGCCATCCACCGCTTCTTCGCCGAGAGGGGCTTCGTATACGTGCACACCCCCATCATCACCGCCAGTGACGCCGAGGGCGCGGGCGAAATGTTCCGGGTGACCACGCTGGACCTGAACGACCTGCCGAAGGACGACAAGGGAAGGGTGAAGGAGAACGAGGACTTCTTCGGAAAACCCGCGAGCCTGACCGTGTCCGGCCAGCTCAACGGCGAGACCTACTGCACCGCTTTCCGCAACATCTACACCTTCGGGCCCACCTTCCGGGCCGAGAATTCCAACACCCAGCGGCATGCCGCGGAGTTCTGGATGATCGAGCCGGAGATCGCCTTCGCCGACCTGCAGGACGATATGGACCTGGCGGAGGACATGCTCAAGTACGTGATCCGCAGCGTCATCGACGAAGCGCCCGAAGAGTATGAGTTCCTCAACGAATTCGTGGACAAGGGGCTCAAGGACAGACTGGAGGCCGTGGTGAATTCCACTTTCCAGCGGGTGAGCTATACCGACGCCATCAAGATCCTGGAGAACAGCGGCGAGAAATTCGATTACCCCGTCCGCTGGGGCATGGACATCCAGACGGAGCATGAGCGTTATCTTGCCGAAAAGCACTTCAAGGGACCCGTGTGCGTGTATGATTACCCGAAGGATATCAAGGCCTTCTATATGCGCATGAACGATGACGACAGGACCGTCGCCGCCGTGGACGTGCTGGTGCCCGGCATCGGCGAGCTGATCGGCGGCAGCCAGAGGGAAGAGCGCCTGGACAGGCTCGTTGCCCGCATGGAAGAGCTGCATATGGACGTGGATTCCTACTGGTGGTACCTGGACCTGCGGCGCTACGGCACCGTGCCCCACGCGGGTTTCGGCCTCGGCTTCGAGCGCCTCATCATGTACCTCACCGGCATCTCCAACATCCGGGACGTGCTCCCCTTCCCCCGCACGGTGGGCAACGCGGAGTTCTGATCCCCGCGGCAAAGGACAAAAGCTTTTTTTGTTCTCCCTGGTTCGCTTTCCAACCATATGTTTCCGTTTCTTATTATTTGGGGGCTGTTGCTTGTGCAACAGCCCCGTTTTTTATTCTCCGCGGAACGGGACAAAGCGCTGACAAAAAAGGCACGATCTTTTGATCGTGCCCTCTTTTGAACAGCTGTACATCCCGATCCCCGTAAAGCGTATCCGCTCCTCGCGGGATCACTCGTCCTCGTCTTCCAGGTATCCCTTCCGGATCCGGCTGATCTCCCGTTTCAGGACAGCATTGGCCTTATCCGCGTCGAAACTGTTCCAGATCCATTTTTTCCTTTTCGCGGGGTAAGGCAGCGATAAGCCCTCATCCCGCTCGGCCCGGTCGATCATCTGCCTGAGGGTATCTCCGTCCACATCATCCATGATGCCGCAGCCGTGGCCGTCCAGCACCTTCGGGAGAAGGGACCGGCTCTCGGCCTCGGTCACCTGTTCACAGTCGATGACGAACTGCTGATAGAGGCCGTAATCATAGCACAGCGTCATTTCGCTGCCCTCCGAGAGCCCCAGATCGTCCACGATGTGTTCCGTCAGCAGACGCTGGTCATAACGCTCGTCGGCAAAATCCGGCTCATACACGTTATACATGGCCCCGTCATCCTGCAGATGGAACAGGTGGTTCGCGCAGGTATCGAAGGCGGACAGGATCGCCGCGCACAGGTCGAAAGCGGAACAGTTCCCCGGCACCAGCATGGTCCGCCAGAGCCGGGGCTCGCCGTCGTAGGATACCCTGAGGATGTAAGCCGTTTTCATCAGTTCTGCTTGTCAGCGAAGTATTCGTTGAGCTGACGGATCAGTTCGTTGATGTCATTGCCGTGCACCAGGCAAGCCTGCTCCAGGGTCTCCGCCAGGGAGTAGGGGCAGCCGAAGCAGTGCATGCCGAAGCTCATCAGAATGTCCGCCGCGCCGGGATCCAGACGCATCACGTCGCCGATGCTCATTTCCTTCGTGATCTCCATAATGATACCTCCGTCGATCAATTTTCTTTATTTATATCAAAGCCCGGCATGTCCGAGATAAAGTAGAGCGGACGCTGTCTTGCCTCGTTATAAATCCTGCCGATGTATTCTCCAAGGATGCCGGCGCAGAGCATGATATTGCCCGCCAGCAGCGCTCCGAAGGCGGCTATGGCCCAAAGGCCCGCTTTGGCGCCGCATAATAATACCACCAATACCGCCAGCAAGGCAAGTACCCCGAACCCCGTCCAGAACACGCCTAAAAAGGTCACGAATTTAAGGGGCGACACGGAGAAGGAGATCAGGCCGTTCAAAGCCAGCTGGAGCATTTTTTTGAGCGGATAGTGAGTCTCGCCCGCGAAGCGTTTGTCCCGGTCGTAGAGGACGGCTTCCTGTCGGAAACCGGCCCAGGCGAACATGCCCCGGAGGAACCGGTCGTGCTCCGGCATGCGCCGGATGGCTTTGACCACGGCCTTGTCCACCAGGCGGAAGTCCCCCGTATCCCGCGGCACCATCCCGCCCGTCAGCCGGGCCAGGATACGGTAATACGCCGAAGCGGTGAACTTTTTGAAAAACGTCTCACCTTCCCTCCGGCGGCGCTGGCCGAAGACCACCTGGGCACCGGCTTTCCAGCGCTCCACCATCTCCGGGATCACCTCGGGCGGGTCCTGCAGGTCCGCGTCGATAATGACCACGGCGTCCCCGGACGCATAGTCCAGGCCCGCCGTCACGGCGATCTGATGCCCCCTGTTGGCCGCGAACATCAGGGCTTTCACATGGGGATCCGACGCGATGATATCCCGGAGGATGGCTTCGGTTTGATCCCTTGAGCCGTCATTGACGTAGATGATCTCGTATTCCTCACCCAGGGCGTCCATCACTTTGGACAGACGCTCCTGTGTGGCGCGAAGCACCGCTTCCTCATTGTAGCAGGGCACGATGACAGAGTATCTCACTCAAGCACCTCCCGTGGTAACGATCAGAGCATGCGGATGAGCATGTTTTTCTGGCTGTCGAGCTCCAGCTTGAGCACATTGTCCTTCTCCAGCTGCTTGAGCACATCGGAAAAGCGCTTGAAGCCTATGTTTTTTTCCGTGAAATCCGGGAACTGGGACAGGATGTCCGCCTTGAGGATGGAGGGGTTGATGCGCTCGAAACCGTCGTCCTTATAGCGTTGGAGCTGCTCGGCGAAGGACTTCTGCCAGTTCTCCGGTGTGAGGCTGTGGCCCGCCTCCGCTGCCGCGGTATCCGTGGACAGGGACACGAACACGTTGTTGTTCTCGTTCCTGACCTTGATTGTCCCGTATTTTGTTTCAAGGCGCTTGAGCAGCTTTCCGAATCCCCCGCCGCCGTAGGATTTCTCGTTGAAATCCGGCTGCAGACGCAGAAGCACGCCCTTGAGCTCGCTGGCGTAGATCTCGTCCTCATCCATCTCGTTGAGGATGCCCTCCAGCAGCTTGTTGAGGCCTGCCTCGTCCAGGGGCTCATCCTTGCTCTGGCCTTTCTTGGGGCGCGCCTGACGGGACGCGGCGTGCACGGACTCCAGGAACTGAAACTCGTTGCAGGCGTGGATGAACACCGTGCTGGCCACCTCGCTCCGGGACATGCCCAGCACGAATTTGCCCATGGACTTGAGCCGGCCCACCAGGGGCGTGTAGTCGCTGTCGCCGGACACGATGCAGAAGCTGTCGATCAGCGGATTGGTATAGGCCACTTCCAGCGCGTCGATGACCAGAAGGATATCGGCGTTGTTCTTCTGGCTGTAGCCGTAGCGGATAGAAGGCACCACCGAGAAGGTGTTGCTCAAAAGGATCTCTTTCAGGTCGCTGAAGCTGTCCGTATAGCCATAGACCTTTCCCAGGAGGATATCCCCGCGCATCTTGACCTTTTCCAGGATGCTGTTGAGGTTATCGGCTTTGGCGCCGCAGTTTTCAAGATCCACAAATAACGCGAAACGGGCTGTACTCATGTCATAAATTCCTTTTCCACAGATTTTAAAAAAGCCGGTCACCCGGCTTTTTTGTTTTTATTTTGCGAGAGCAACGGTGTTCCTGAATCGGGTGTAAACATTCACATAGCTGCTGTTGTACCAGCCGGGACAGTTGAGGGTCACCGTCAGGAGCCTGTTGCCGTCCAGCAGCACCATATGGACCCTGCCGCGGACGATGGTTCCGTCCGTGTACACACCGCGGTAGCTGGCGTAATAGCCTTCCTTGCCCACCAGGGAGCGCTTCTCGGCGCTGGAGGCTTCCCAGGTGGTGTAGTTGTACTGGCCCATGGCGCTCAGCTCGTTGGCCAGGTCCGTCTTGACGTTGGAAGCCTGGTAGCTGGAGGCTACGTGGGTGATCTTAAGCGTCAGGGTCGCGTTGACGTTGTCCAGGGTGTTGGGATCCGTCAGGGTGAACACGTCCGCCTGAGAATCGTCCACATCCCAGGTGCCGGGGCCCTCGAACTTCAGGCCGAGCCGGTCCGCGGTCATGGAGATGTAGCTGAATGTGAGCTCGGGGCGGGGCGTGGGCGTGGGCATATCGATCGGATCCAGCGGGATGGGCGTGGAGCCGGCGTAGCGCACCACGTTGCCGTACTGATCATACACAAGGCCCTGCTGGTAGTCATCCCCGCCCTCTTCCGAGCTGGGATCGTACCCGTCCGGCAGATCATTGGGCGCGGGGGTGCTGATGCTCAGGGCATCCGCCTGAGTGGGAGCCGCGTCTTCGGCCAGGCATACGAAAGCGGCGGATGCGATGACGCAGATCACCAGAAGGAAAACGATCTGCCTGAGACTATTTTTCATGGAAAGCCTCCTTTCCAAATCACGCGTAACAAGAAATACATCAGCGTTCATCGTATTGTAACAATATTTCATAAAATAGTCAAGTATTTGGAGCTCACCGCATGTAAATAATATGAAAAAAACGATGTTCCCGAGCTGTTTTTTGTTTTGGAGAAGCATCGATCCGACCGCACGGACCCGGCATTTGTGAAGCGCTCCTGTTCGGTAAACATAGGCCCTCTTCACTGATGTTCAAAATATTTTGAACACAGCAAAAAAAGGCTTGACATCATGCCATTATGGAGATATAATCTGAATGTTCACGTTGACGCGGGGTAGAGCAGTTTGGTAGCTCGTCGGGCTCATAACCCGGAGGTCGAGGGTTCAAGTCCCTCCCCCGCAACCAGCGGCTC
>CACZOZ010000423.1:0-2798 GCA_902782865.1 uncultured Eubacteriales bacterium | reverse complement strand
GAGGACAAGCGGGGCCTGAGCAAAGAAGCCTACTCGTTCATCGCCGGCATCCTGGCTCATGTGCGCGGCATGGCCGCTGTCACCAACCCGCTGGTGAACAGCTACAAGCGTCTGGTGCCCGGCTACGAGGCGCCCTGCTATCTGGCCTGGAGCGCGTCCAACCGCTCGGCCCTCATCCGCATCCCGGCTGCCCGGGGCATGGGCACCCGGGTGGAGCTGCGCTGCCCCGATCCGGCATGCAACCCTTACCTGAACATGGCCGTGTGCCTGGCGGCGGGCCTGGACGGTATCGAGAAGGGGATGACGCCGCCGGATGAGATCACCGAGAACATTTTCGCCATGGACACGTCCACCCGTGAAAAGAAGGGCATCAAGTCCCTGCCCGGCACGCTCTTTGAGGCCGTGGAATGCCTGAGGGCCGATCCGGTCATCTGCGGGTGCCTGGGCGAGCACGTGCTTTCCCAGTACGTGGAAGGCAAGCTGAAGGAATGGGACGCCTACAGGACCCACGTGAGCCGCTGGGAGATCGACCGGTACCTGGTACTGTATTGACCCGAAGGGTAGGCCCGTCATGACGGGATCTTGTGACGAAGGGAGGGAGAGCCGGTGGCAAGGATCGTGATCGCCAGCGCGTCGGAAGGGGCCAGGCAGCAGCTGAGCCGGCTTCTGGCTTCCTCCGGATACCCGGTGTTCCGCTGCTGCGGATCCGGCGCGGAGCTTCGGCGCGCTGTCAATGAGTGCGAGGACGGCATCGCGGTGATCTTCGGGCCGATGCCGGGATGCGACCCGGATGAGATGCAGTGGGATCACGGGGACCGTATCCGGATCCTGCTGATCGGAAGGCCGGCGGTGCTTGAAAAGTGCGAATCGCCGGAGATCTTCCGGTTGACAGCACCTGTGTCCTCCCAGGCTCTTTTGGGAGCGGTGGAGATGCTCAGCCAGCTGCACCGGATGCGCCTGCCGAAGCGCACGGGGGACGAAAAACAGATCGTGGAACAGGCAAAGCAGCTGCTGATGCGTGAACAGGGCATCACGGAGCCCGAGGCTCACCGCGCCCTGCAGCAGTACGCCATGAGCCACGGGGTGAAAATGGCCGATCACGCGGCCGATATCCTCAGATCGTCAAAGGGGACGGAGGGAGACTGATGCTGGATCCACGGTATCCGTTGTATCACGAGGAACTGGAACATGAGAGCTGCGGCGTCGGCGCCGTGGTGGACCTGAGCGGCAAAAGCACCCACCGCACGGTGGACCAGGCCCTGACCATCGTGGAGCGCCTGGCCCACCGGGCCGGCTGCGACGCCCCGGGAACCACCGGCGACGGTGTAGGCATCATGATGAACCTGCCCCACGCCCTGTTCAAGGCCTGGGCCCGGGAGGAAGGTATCCCCCTGGGAGGGCCTGGAGACTACGGCGTGGGCATGTTCTTTCTGCCGGATGACGAGACGGGGGTCGGCAATATCTGCCGGATCTTTGAGCAGCTGGCGAAGACCGAGGGCATCCCTGTACTGGGATGGCGCCATGTGCCCTGCCATCCGGCCCAGCTGGGGGCCGGGGCCCGGCGGTCCATGCCCCGCATCATGCAGTGCTTCCTGAAGCGCCCCGATCCTATCCGGCCGGGGCAGGACTTCGACCGGAGGCTCTATGTGCTCCGCAGGATCTTCGAGAAGCAGGATACGGATAGCTATATCTGCTCCATGTCCTGCCGCACCGTGGTGTACAAGGGCATGATGCTGGCGGGCCAGCTGCGTTCCTTTTATGATGATCTGCAGGACGTGCGCTGTGTTTCCCGTTTGGCTCTGGTGCACTCCCGGTTTTCCACCAATACTTTTCCCTCCTGGAGCAAAGCGCATCCGCAGCGGATGCTGCTGCACAACGGGGAGATCAATACCATCCGGGGCAATCATGACCGCATGAAGGCCCGGGAGGAGACCATGCGCTCTCCCGTTCTCCGGGAGGAGATCGCGCGGGTACTGCCGGTGGTGACTGAGGGCGGCAGTGACAGCCAGATGCTGGACAATGCCCTGGAGTTCCTGAACATGAACGGCATGCCCCTGACCCTGGCGGGGATGGTGCTGCTGCCCGAGCCCTGGCAGGGGCTCCGGCGGGAGACGCCCTGGCAGGATCTGTACCGTTATTACGCCACCATGATGGAGCCCTGGGACGGGCCCGCGGCGATCCTGTATTCGGACGGGGACACGGTGTGCGCTTCTCTGGACCGCAACGGCCTGAGGCCTCTGCGCTGTGCTCTCACCGACGACCGCAGGCTGATCCTGTCCTCCGAGGCGGGAGCGCTTTATGAGCTGGACGCCCGTATCGTGCGGCGCTGGAAGCTGAAAGGCGGGGATATCCTGGAGGCGGATCTCGCTTCCGGGCAGCTCACGGAGAACGGGGACCTGAAGCTCCGGTATTATAACGAGCGGCCTTATTCCGAGTGGATGGAGCATCTGGTGCGCCTGTCGGACCTCCCCCCGGCCATGGAATGCCCTTCGGATCCGGATGAAACGGAGCGCGGCCGTCTGTGCCGGGCGTTCCGCTATACCTATGAAGACCTGCATGACGTGATCCTGCCCATGGCGCTCAAGGGCACGGAGCCCATCGTGTCCATGGGCGCGGACGAGCCCATCGCGGCGCTGTCCAAAGCCCACCCCTCCCTGTACGACTATTTCAAGCAGCGCTTCGCGCAGGTGACCAACCCGCCCATCGACGCTCTGCGGGAGGAGATCAAGACCGACTGCTCCATCTATATCGGCGATGACGGCAATCTTTTGGGCTCCGGGCCCGATAACTGCACTGTG
>CACZOZ010000422.1:0-9238 GCA_902782865.1 uncultured Eubacteriales bacterium | reverse complement strand
GGGCTTGTAAAGAAGGCCGCTGAGGACACCGTGATCCGTCTTCACCGAGAAACGGCTGACGTCCACGGTCCCCTGACCGCCGTTGTACATCCCGGCCAGGGCACTGCCGGCCAGGATCAGGACCAGTGCCGCGCACAGGATCGTGAGGGTTCTTTTGCGGTTTGGCTTGAGCATCGTCTTATCCTCCTTACATAACAGATCGGACCGGTCCTAGAAACAAATCCGAAACCCGTCCGACATTTACCGTCATTATATATGATTAACAAATATTGTCAAGCTTTTCCGCGCCGCCGGACGCGCCGGAAAAAGCAGGTTTTGTACCGCGGCCGGCCTGACACGGATTGAAGACGGAGGATGAGATATGATATGATGGTCCCAGCACCGCTGTATGGAGGAAATGGCTATGAGATCATCCATCCGTATCATCGTTATCATCGCGGCCGCGGCCGTCATCCTTATGTCCTCCGCCTTTTCCGAAGACCTGCTCCCGTGGCCCCTGGGCCTGAAGTTTTCCGATTTCAAGGAGGACTTCTCCGCGGAGACTTCGGACGGCGGGACTTTCACCTATTCCGAGGCGCTCAGGGAAAAGGACCTGGTGCTCATCAACCTGTGGGCCACCTGGTGCGGCCCGTGCGGCAGCGAATTCCCGTACCTGGAGGAGGCCTACCGGGAGTATCGGGACGACGCGGCCGTCATCGCCCTGTCCGTGGAGCCCGGGGACACCCCCGAAAAGCTCGCCGACTACGCGCGAAACCGGGGGATGACCTTCCCCGTGGGGAGCGATACCGGGATCGGCCTGGGGGCGCTCTTCGTAGGCTCCGGTATCCCCACCACGCTGATCGTGGACCGGTACGGGGTCATCGTGTTCTATCAGGTGGGCGCCATGACGGACGCCGACGCTTTCAAGCGCCTGTTCGACGCCCTCACCGGGGATGATTATACCGCGTCCAGGGTCCTGACCCGCGTCCCGCCGGCGAAGCCCGACGTGTCCCGGCCGGATGAGAGCGCCCTGAACGGGGCCCTGAGCGCCGGCGGGGATATTGCCTTCGCCTGTTCCCCCGATCCTCTCATCTGGCCCATGGTGCCCACGGAGGACCTGGGCCGCAGCGCCGTAAAAACCGCCAACGCGGGCAAAAACTCGACCACCGCCGCCGTGACCGCCCGGGTGAAAGCCGGGCCGGATACGGCCCTCTCCTTTGACCTGAAGACCGATACCGAGGCCGCCCGGGACCTGATGCAGATCCTGGTGGACGGGGAGAAGGTCAAGGCTTTCAGCGGCTCCCACGACTGGTTGACCTGGGCCGTTCCCCTGAGCGAGGGGGAGCACGAGATCACCTTCCGTTATGTGAAAGACGAGAGCGGGAGCCGGGGGCAGGACGCCGTTTGGCTGGACGAGGTGTGCCTGATCCCGCGCAAGGAGGCGCAGGCGATCCTCGACAGCGCCGAAAATTATCCCGCCGCGGAGCATACGGCCCTGGAGGTTCTCAATACCGGGGCGCGGCGCGTCCTCTTCGACGATCCCCGGGGCGTCATCGGAAAATACTATCCCAGCCGCGGCTTTTTTATCGTGCCCGATGACCGCGTGGAGGTGCTCATCGTCCCGGACAGGAGCATCGATATCGAGGAGGCCTTCGTTTTCGTCAATTACGACGGCCAGTTCGTGCCCCTGTCGGCGGCGGAGAGGACGTTAGACGGCTTCAGAGTGATCACCAACGGGCACGATTCCATGGGGAAAAGCGGATACCCGGACACCAGCGTGATCCTCTATCCCAGCATCCAGGCCGAACAGGTCAGCGAACTGACGATCATCACCCTCTTCGCCGATGAGGATAACGTGGATAGCTTCCTCGATGAGTTCCGCGCCATGGACGAAACAGCCGAACTGGCCTGGCATTACGCCGATGAGGAGCCTGTCAGCGGCCTTGCGGTATACACCGTCACCTTCACGGACCAGTTCGGCTGGCCCGTGCCCGGCTGCATCGTGAATTTCTGCACGGATGACATGTGCGTGCCCGTCACGGCGGACGAGTCCGGCAAAGCGGAGTTCACCGGCGCGCCCGGCATCTACCACCTGCAGGTGCTCAGAGTGCCGGAAGGATACGAGTTCGACACATCCCGGGAATTTTATACGGATGAGAACGGCGGGGACACGCCGCTCACCGTCACAAAGCAGTAGATCCTTCGCAGCCGTCTTCACCGCCGCCCGAAAAGAGCGGCGGTCTTTTCATCCTCAAACAAAAAGCGCGGTGACGTACCGCGCGGATGGGTATCCTATTTTTTGAAAGCTCACGGCGCGACCGGCCAGTCCCCGGCCCCGGGCGTCTGACCGGATACGGGGAACCACATCACGTCCGCGATCTTAATATCGCTGTCCGCCCGGATCTTCATGAGGATCCTCTCCCGGGCCTCCCCCATCGCTTCCATGGGGCAGTAGTCGTTCACCCCTTCGGCGGCCCGGCCGCTGGTGAGGACGGGCACCGGCTGAAGGAGGCAGCCCCGATAGCCGTCCTGCCCGAACACGAAGGTGACCCGGGCGAGCATGGCGTCAAAGGTGGTCATATCGATGGTGCCGCCAAACATCAGGTTGCCCAGGCTCCATATCACGGGCACGTCATCCACCCGGCCGATCCCCTGTACCACATGGGGATGGCCGCCCACGATCAGGTCCGCTCCGGCGTCCGCGGCGGCCCGGGCCATACGCTCCTGCGTGTCGTTGTGGCGGAAACTGTACTCGGTCCCCCAGTGGCAGGTATAGACGATCACCTCGCAGCCCGCTTCCCGGAGCGCGGCGATCTCATCGGCGATGAGGCCGGGCTTGCTCAGGAAGACGGTCTCCCGGATGCCCGCGAAGCCGAACAGATGGCCTTTGAGCTCCGCGACGGCCGTCTCCCCGTAGCCGCTGAAGATCACGCCGGCGTTTTTCAGAGCCTCCACAGAGGACTTTCTGCCGGCGTCCCCGTAATCCATAAAGTGGTTGTTGGCGATATTGACCTGCTCTATCCCTCCCTGAAGGAGCACCTGCGTCCACTCCGGCAGGCCCCTGAAGCGGTAGAGCCTGTTGGTGTTCTCCCCGGACTTGTCCGCCTTGAGCACGCACTCGAGGTTGACCACGGTCATGTCATCGGACCCGAAGGAACCCGCGAGCCGGTGGAAGGGATAGCCGCAGCCGTATTCCTCAAGGTACCGGGGCAGGGCGTCCTCCCGCCCCCACCAGGCTTCCCGGGTGCCGATCACCGCGTCGCCCCCGAAGGTCACCGTCACCGCGTCCGTTCCCTCCGTCAGCTCAGGCGGTTCCGGGGCCGCGGGAAGCTCCCCGGGACTGCCCGCGCGGCAAAAGGGCCCGACCTGTTTGCCCGCCAGCGCGGCGATCCTTTCGCATTCCCGCGCCGTGGGATCGTCGATGACGAACACCCGGGTGTGGAAGGGCAGATGGGTGTATAGCCACCAGGCGTCGATGCCGCTCCCGTCCACGGCGCTTTCCGGCACCCGGATACAGCCGTGTGAGCCTTTCTGACCCAGTTCGGCCCGCTGGGAAGTATAATCCCGGTATCCTCCCGAGAGACGGTAGCCGACGGAATGGATCAGGTTCCCCCCGTCGTAACGGATGCAGTGCTGGTAATACCGGCCCTCCGACTCAAAGTCCCCGATGCGCACCTGGGTGAGGAAGGCCCCCGCCGCCGTTTCCCGGATCAGCTTGTTCGGAGCCGTCAGGCCCGTGGACACGGGCAGGGTCACCACCCGGCGCCCTTCCTCATAGAGAGTCATCTCCTGTACCCGTTTGTCGATCACCAGGGCGTAGGGGCCGTTGGGGCTCACCACTTTAAGATGGTCGGACGGCACGTATCCCGTGATCTTCTCCCCGTCCTCGTGCCTCCAGGCGGTGATCCGGGCCCAGCCGTCCTCCACCGCGAGCACCTCGACGCCCTGGGACTGCCCGTGCAGCGTGCCAAGAGCCGCCGATGTCTTTGATGGCTCGGCGTAGACGGTCTCGTGGTCCACATCCTTGATATCCGCCACCACCGACGTTTTCATCGCCGCGGCCCAGATCGCGGCGTCATCCGCGCCGTCCGGGGGCATGACCGGCCCCGTCGGCGCGACTTCCCGGGCCGGGGCCGCCTCATCCGCCAGTTCCACCGTGACCACTGCCGCCCGCCCGGGATCCTCCCGGGCCGCGAAGACCAGATCGTACCGCCCGGGGGCGAGGTATTCCCCGCCAAGGCTGCCGTCCCAGACCCAGTTGAAGGGCTCCGCGCTCCTGAAGGGGATCACGGCCGTCCCCAGGGCCTCATCCGACCCTGACGCGAACACCGTCACGTCGATCCTGCCCTCCGGGGCGGGACGGGCGGGCCTCAGTTCCGCGAACCATTCCTCCCCGCCCTTCAGGTACAGCCTGTCCGAGGAAGGCAGAGCGAATATAAGCGTCTGGGCGTTGGCCGTCACGCTGATCCGCCCGCTGAAAGCGTATTCCGCTCCGTCGCTGCCCTCAAGGACGGCACTGATCAGATAACTGCCGTTGGACGCGCCGATCCTGTCCCCGTTTTCCGCGCAGCCGTCCCATATATAGTCCTGCTCCCCCGCCGTGACGGGGAATTCCAGATGCCGGTACTCGTTGAACTTATCGCCGATCGTCACCTTCACGGTGCCGTCCACCGGGGCGCGGACCGTCAGGGCATTGTCCGCATAGGCGGAAACGGCCCTCCGGGAACCGACGGAAAAACCTCTCTCCGCCGCCCGGGCGCAGGGCAAAAGAAGGACCGCGGCCAGGCAAAACAACAGCGCTTTTTTCACAGGCACCTCCCTCAGTCCAGCTGCAGGAGATACAGCTTCCGGTAGATCCCGTCCTTCTCCAGGAGCTGCTGGTGCGTGCCCTGCTCCCGGATGCGGCCGTGATGCATGACGATGATCTTGTCGGCGTGCTGGATCGTGGACAGCCGGTGGGCCACCATGATGGTGGTGCGGCCGCGCATGAGCTTCTCCAGAGCGTCCTGGATCCACTCTTCCGTCTGGGTGTCGATATTGGCCGTGGCCTCATCCAGGATCAGCACGTCCGGATCCCGTACCAGGGTGCGGGCGAAGGAGATCAGCTGCCGCTCCCCGGCGGAGAAAGTGGAGCCCCGCTCGGTCACATGCTCGTGATACCTGCCCGGCAGCCGCCGGATGAAGCGGTCCGCGTTGGTCATCTCCGCCGCGGCCGTGATCTTCCCGTCGCCGATCTCCTCATCCCGCAGGCGGATGTTGGAGGCGATGTCCCCGGTGAAGATGAACACTTCCTGCTGCACCTGCCCGATCCGGGAGCGCAGGGACGTGATGTCCAGATCCCGGATATCCGTCCCGTCGATGAGGATCCGGCCCTTCTGGATATCATAGTACCGCCCGATCAGGTTTAATATGGAGGATTTGCCCGCGCCGGTGGCGCCCACGAAGGCCGCCCGCTCGCCTTTCCCGATGGTGAAGGACACATCCTTCAAAACGTAGTCCTCCCCCTGATAGGCGAACCACACATGGTCGAACTCGATGGAACCCACCGGGCCGGAAATGACTTTCGCGTCAGGCTTCCCGATGACGGTGGGCTCCTCGTCCAGGAGGGTGAAGATCTTTTCGGCGGAGGCCACCGCGCTCTGGAGCGTGGCGAACTGTTCCGCCAGGTCCTGGATGGGATAGAAAAGATTGTTGATGTACTGCAGGAAGATGTAGAGGGTGCCGAAACTGGCCACGCCCTCCTGCACCTCGAAGCCGCCGATCAGGATGACCAGGGCCAGGGCGGCCACGCTGATCAGATAGGTGGCCGGGCGGAACAGGGCGTTCACCATCATCTCCCGATAACTGGCCTTGAACAGTTCATCGCTCTTATCCCGGAACTCCCCGTGCTTTTCCTTTTCCCGGGCGAAGATCTGGATGACCCGCATCCCGCCGATATGCTCCGAAAGGAAGGTGTTGAGGGCCGTCACCTTCGTCCGGGTGACGCGGAAGGCCCTTTTGGACAGGGTCCTGAAGATCAGGGTGAGCACCGCCGCCACCGGGACCATGATGACCGAGTACAGCGCCATCCGCGGGTTGAGGACGAACATCACCAGGATATAGCCCGCGATCTTGACCGAGTTCTGGAACAGGTTCACCAGGATGGTGGAAAAGACCCCGTGGATCGCCTCCACGTCGTTGGTGATCCGGGTGACGATCTTGCCCACCGGCGTGGTATCGAAAAAGCGCATGCTCAGGCTCTCCATATGGGCAAAGAGCCGGTTGCGCAGGTCATAGACGATATCCTGCCCCAGGCGCTGCATGATCAGATGCTCGAAACGGTTGCACACCAGAAGGGCCGCCAATAAAAGCACGTAGATCAGCGCCGCGCGCCCGATGCCCCTCAGCCGCGCCTCGGCCTGCTCCCCGGGCAGGAAATCCCCGGTGATATAGCGGTCGATGGCGCTGCCGATCACCACGGGCCGGAAAATGTCCAGGGCGGTGATCACGAGCACCAGCACAAGGCACAGGATGAACACTTTCAGATGGGGCCTGACCATCTCCATCAGGCGCCCCACCGCGCTGCCGCGGAAATGGATGTCCGAGGAGGCCTCCGCCTCATCCCGCACCAGGAAGAGCCGGGAAAGAAGGCCGTCTTTCTTTTTGCTCACCGGTCCTCCCTCCCCTCTTCGTAAAGGCTGGTCTCCAGCTGCTGCTTTTCATACAGGGCACGGTAGATGCCCCCGAGGCTCATGAGCTCCTCGTGGGTCCCGTATTCCGCCCGCCGCCCGTCCTCCAGGACCAGGATATGATCCGCGTGGCGCACGGTGGAGATCCTATGGGCGATGATCAGGGTGGTCCTGCCCCTGCGCAGCGTCTTCAGGTTCTCCACGATCTCCCGCTCCGTATCCGTATCCACGGCGGAAAGGGCGTCATCCAGCATCAGGATGGGCGCGTCCTTCAAAAGGGCGCGGGCGATGGCCACCCGCTGCCGCTGCCCTCCGGACAGCGTCACGCCCCGCTCCCCGGTGACGGTGTCGTAGCCGTCGGGGAACTCCATGATATTATCGTGCACTTTGGCCGCCTTCGCCGCCCGCTCCACCGCTTCCCTGCCGGCCCCGTCCACGCCGAAGGAGATGTTGGCGGCGATCGTATCCGAAAACAGGAAGCTGTCCTGGGGCACGTAGGCGATGTCCCGCCGGAGCACGCGCAGGGGGATATCACGCACCGGGACGCCGTCCACGGCGATCATATCCTTGTCCGCGGTGTCATACAGGCGCACCAGAAGGTTCATCAGCGTGGTCTTGCCGCAGCCGGTGCGGCCGATGACCGCCAGGGTCTCCCCCGGGGCAACGGACACCGATACCCGTTCCAGGACGATCTTGCTCTCCGCGCCGGGATAGGCGAAGCTCAGGTCTTTCAGATCGATGCCGCCCCGGAGGGCTGTGATGTCCTGCCTGGTATCGGGGCCGTCGGTGATATCGGGCTTTTCCTTCAGGATCACGTCCACCCGCTTTACGGAGGCCATGCCCTGGGAGAAGGAGGACACGCACTCGCCCACGGCGATCATGGGCCAGACCAGCATGCCCACATAGGAGTTGAAGGCCACGAACTGCCCCAGGCTGATCTCGCCCAGGATGGCCAGACGCCCGCCGTAAAGGAGCGTGATCAGGGTGGAGATGCCCACCACGAAATTGAGCAGCGGGATCACCAGGGCCATGAGCCGGGCCACGCCCAGGTTCTTTTCCCGGTTGAGGAGGTTCACCTTCGAAAACGCCAGGAGCTCCTTTTTCTCCTGCACGAAAGCCTTGATGACCCGGATGCCGCTGACGGCCTCCTGGGTCTGATCCGTCAGGGACGAGAAAGCGGCCTGCTTTTCAAGGAAACGCCTGTGCATCGCCTTGCCGAAAAAGATATCCCCGAAAATGATCAGGATCATGGGGATCACAGCCGCCAGGGTCAGCCGGGGGCTGACGTAGCGGATCATTTTGACCAGCACCAGCACCAGCATCACCGACGCGTCGAAGGTGGTGACCACCGTGGAGCCCAGCAGCTGGCGCACCGCCTGCAGATCATTGGTGAAATGGGCCATCAGGTCCCCGGTCTTATGAAAATTGAAATAGCGCATCGACAGCGTCTCAAGATGCCCGAACAGATCGTCCCGCATCTCCCGCTCGATGGCCCGGGAGGCGCCGAACAGGAAGTACCGCCAGAAGAAGCGCCCCAGGGTGATGATGAAGCCCGCCAGCAGGATGCGCAGCACCATGCCCTTCAGGCCCCGGCTGTCCAGGGTGCCCTCCTTGAGGCCGTCGGTCACGTTGCCCGTCATTTCCGGGATCCAGGTATTGAGCAGATCCACGACAAAAAGGGCGGCGATACCCAGAAGATACTGCCACCAGTGCCTGCGGATATATCCCCACAGCATTTTAAGAGCGCTCTTCATACATTCCTTTCTTCCCCACCGGGTCCATGGGTATTATACCCGAGGGGGAGAAACTGTAAAGCCGTTTTTTGCCTTTATCCGCCTTGACAAGGCCCGCCTAAACGCTTAAGATGAACGGGCATTCAATCAAGGAGGATTTCACGATGGCAGATCTGACCATGGACAAACTGGTGGCCCTGTGCAAGGTGAGGGGCTTTATCTATCCCGGCAGCGAGATCTACGGCGGCCTGGCCAACGCCTGGGACTACGGCCCTCTGGGCGTCGAATTCAAGAACAACGTCAAAAAAGCCTGGTGGAAGAAATTCGTCCAGGAATCCCCCAACAACGTGGGGCTGGATTCCGCGATCCTGATGAATCCCCAGGTGTGGGTGGCTTCCGGCCACGTGGGCACCTTCAATGACCCGCTGATGGACTGCAAGAGCTGCAAGGCCCGCTTCCGCGCGGACAAGCTGATCGACGACTGGGCCCACGCCCGCGGCGAGGAGATCATCTCCGACGGCTGGACCAACGAGCAGTACGAGACCTTCATCAACGAGCACGACATCGTGTGCCCCGAGTGCGGCAAGAAGAACTTCACCGGCATCCGCAAGTTCAACCTGATGTTCAAGACCCATCAGGGCGTCACGGAGGACTCCTCCAGCGAGATCTACCTGCGCCCCGAAACGGCCCAGGGCATTTTCGTGAACATCAAGAACATCCTTCTGACCACCCGCAAGAAGCTGCCCATGGGCGTGTGCCAGATCGGCAAGTCCTTCCGCAACGAGATCACTCCCGGCAACTTCATCTTCCGCATCCGGGAATTCGAGCAGATGGAGATGGAGTTCTTCTGCCGCCCCG
>CACZOZ010000421.1:0-2109 GCA_902782865.1 uncultured Eubacteriales bacterium | reverse complement strand
TCCCCGTCCAGCACTTTCAGGATATTCTCCGGCTCATCCAGCTTGAACACCCTGACCTCCCGGAGACGCTGATCCCTGCAGATGCAGAAAGCGGCCTGGTCCATCACCCGCAGGTTCCTTTTGATCGCCTCGCTGTAGGAGATCCTGCGGATGAGCTCGGCGGCAGGATCCACCTTCGGATCGGCGGAGTACACCCCGTCGATATTCTTGGCCATGAGCAGCACATCGGCGTTCAGCTCCACCGCGCGCAGGACGACGCCTGTATCGGTGGAAAAGAAGGGATTGCCCGTGCCGCCGGCCAGAAGGACGATCTGCCCCGGCGTCATCGCCTGCGCGGCAGCGTGCGGCGCGTAGCTCTCGGCGATATGTTCGATCCCGAAAGCGGAGTACAGTTTGACGTTCCCCCCGGCGCGTTCCACGGCGTCACGCATATAAAGGCAGTTGATCACGGTGCCCAGCATGCCCATATGATCCGCGGTCACCGCGTCCATCCCGGTGCCCTGACGGCCCCGCCAGATATTGCCGGCACCGATCACCACGCCCACCGCCAGGCCGCGGCCCGCGGCGGATACCAGGACCTTGGCCACCCGGTCGATCATGCCGTGATCGAACAGGATGCCGTCCCTGCCCAGCATCTCCCCGCTGAGCTTGAGCAAAACACGCTGATAAGCCATAAAAACCCCCATTATTCAAAAAGCGGCACGAAGCCGCTTTTTGATCTGTGATCGTTATTTTCGTCAGTCCTTCTTGGTCATCTGGGCGATCTCTTCGGCCAGGTTGCCGGACTTTTTCTCCAGGCCTTCGCCGCACTCAAAGCGGACGAAACGGCGGATGGAGATCTTTTCGCCGGTGGCCAGGGTGGCCTCGTTCACACGGGTGGCGATGTTGATGTCGGGATTCTTGACGAAAGCCTGCTCCATCAGCACGTTCTCTTTATAGTACTTCTCGATGCGGCCTTCCACCATGCGCTCGATGATCTTTTCGGGCTTGCCCTCGTTGAGCGCCTGCTGGCGGAGGATCTCCCTTTCCTTTTCGAGCTCGGCCTGGGGAACGTCTTCCTTGTTCACGCACAGGGGATTGCTCGCGGCGATCTGCAGAGCCACATCGTGGCACAGATCCTTGAAGGTGTCGGACTTGGCGACGAAGTCAGTCTCGCAGTTGACCTCGACCAGTACGCCGATCTTCCCGCCCATGTGGATATAGCTCGCGACAGCGCCTTCGCTGGCTACACGGCCGGCCTTCTTGGCCGCGGCCGCCAGGCCCTTTTCACGCAGATAAGCGATCGCCTTTTCCATATCGGCACCGCACTCCACCAGAGCCTTTTTGCAGTCCATCATACCAGCCTGGGTGCGCTCACGCAGTTCTTTTACCATCGCGGCAGTAACTTCAGCCATCGTATATTACCTCCTGAATGATCTGTTGATTGGTCAGTTCCCTGATCAGGCTTCCGCGGCGGGAGCGGCGGATTCGTCATCCCCGTCCTGCATGCCCTGACGGCCTTCCAGGACCGCATCGGCCATCTTGCCGGCGATCAGCTTCACGGCACGGATCGCGTCGTCGTTGCCGGGGATCACATAGTCGATCTCATCGGGGTCGCAGTTGGTGTCCACGATCGCGACGATCGGGATGCCCAGGGTGCGGGCCTCAGACACGGCGATGTGCTCTTTGCGGGGGTCCACGACGAACAGAGCGCCGGGCAGCTGCTTCATCTCGCGGATACCGCCGAGGTTGGCTTCCAGCTTCTCACGCTCATGTTGCAGCTGAACGACTTCCTTCTTGGGCAGCAGTTCGAACTGGCCGTTCTGCTCCATTTTGTCGATCTCGTTGAGACGCTCGACGCGGGAACGGATGGTGCGGAAGTTGGTGAGCATGCCGCCCAGCCAGCGGTTGTTCACATAGTACTGATTGCAGCGCTTCGCCTCGGCTTCGATGCTCTCCTGGGCCTGCTTCTTCGTGCCGACGAACAGGATGCTCTTGCCTTCCATGGACAGGTTGCGGACGAACATGTACGCTTCCTCGACTTTGCGGACGGTCTTCTGCAGGTCGATGATGTAGATGCCGTTGCGCTCGGTGAAGATGTACGGAGCCATCTTCGGGTTCCAGCGGCGG
>CACZOZ010000420.1:0-2991 GCA_902782865.1 uncultured Eubacteriales bacterium | reverse complement strand
GTCCGCGATCAGGTCGCTGCCCTCGTTATAGATCCGTTTGTCCGGCAGCTTTTCCCGGATCCACGCCCGCCGGGACTCCCTCCGGTCAGCCGCCGCGGTGATCTCGATCTCGGGGCACAGCCCGGCGAGCACGTTGCTTATGTGGGCGCTGCCGATATTGCCCGCCCCGATGATGCCCAGATGGATCTTTCTCATCGTTCAAGTCCTCCTTCATGTCAAAGCAGCGCTTTGAGCGCTTCGCAGGCGGCGTCGAAAGCCGCGTCGGCGGTGGGCCAGGCGTTCTTCGGGATCTGGGTCTTCTGATCCCGCTCCAGCGCCTTCAGCCCGTCGAACACCTTCAGATGGGGCTCCAGGGTGAGGGCCCCGCCGCCCCGGGAAAGGTAGTCCGTCACGATCTCCTTCAGGTGCCCCACGCCTTTTCCCGCGGGCACCACGGTGCCGTCGGCCAGGGCGTCCTTGATGTGCATGTAATAGACCCGGTCCCCCAGCGTCTCCCAGGCTTTTTTCACATCCTGGCCGCACTGGATGAAGTTGGCGGGATCGAACACGCAAGTCAGATCCGGCACGGCCTCAAGGATCTCAAGGCACCGGTCGGCCATGTCGCCGTAGATGCCCTTCTCGTTCTCGTGGCACAGTTTGATGCCCGTGCCTTTCGCGGCATCGGCCATCCGGCCCAGGCGGTCGATCACCTCGCCCCTGCAGTCATCGTAAGGCATGCCCTCCGGGATGTAGAAGGAGAACATCCTCACGTTCCGGCACTCGAGCACATCGGCGATCTCCAGCACGTGTTTGAGCCGGTCCAGGTGCTCCTCGAAACCGCCGCCGTCCAGGGGGATCTTGCCGATGGGGGAGCCGACGGACCAGACCTCAAGGCCGTTGTCCTTCAGCTTTTTGATCACTTCCGCGGCCTTTTCCTTCGAGATGTCGGCCACGTTCTGCCCGTCCACCCCGCGGATCTCCGTGCCGTCAAGGCCGTTGCGCTTCAGGGCCGCGATCTGCCCGTCCAGTAAAGAGGATGCTTCGTCCGAAAAAGCGTAGATGCGCATGGGGACCTCCCTTTGTTTTATTGATTTTTTTGTCCGTTACACCGGGATCATCGGTCGGGTCCGGTCAAAAACACTTTCCTTCCTATGATACCCTCCGGCGGCGTTGATGGCAAGGGAAAAAGCGACGAAAAATGTGCTCAAATCCACCTGGGATCCCGGTCGGCTTCTCAGGCCGCTTCCCTTATTTTGCCTCCGCGCCGCCGATGTCCACGATCACCAGTTCCGGGCGGTCGTAAAACCGGGGGATGAACGTGCTCTCCCGGGCCAGGCCCCGGCTCACGATCATCACGGTGCCGTCCCGCTCGTATCTTCCGCCGGCCAGGGCGGGGAAAGCTCCCTGATCCGGGGCCCAGAGCCCGTTGATCAGGCCCGGGACGCGGATCTGCCCGCCGTGGGCGTGGCCGGCGAGCACCAGGTCGAAGCCGTACGCCGCGTACAGGTCCAGCTTTTCCGGCCGGTGGGTCAAAAGGATGGTGAAGGCGCCCTCCTCTCTCAGGGCGGCCGCCTCACGGAGCTGCTCCTCGAAACTGCCGGAGGCGTATTCGGTGAAGCCCTTCCGTCCCTTCCAGGCATACGGGTCGTCCACGCCCAGCACGGTGAGGCGGGTGCCCTTGATCTCAAAGCCGGCCTTCCCGCCGCTCAGGCGCGGGATGCCCAGGTCTTCCAGCGCTTTCATCCGCTCACGGAACTTTTCCTCCCCGCTCCAGTACTCGTGGTTCCCGGTCACATACGCGCAGGGATATTTTCCGCTCACGCTTTTCAGGAAGGTGAGGGCGTTGTCGTCCCTGAGGTCGTCGTCGAAGATGTCGCCGCCCAAAAGCACCAGGTCCGGCTTCTGCGCGTCGACGGCGTCCAGGAGCTCCCTTTGGCCTTCCCCGTAAGCGCAGGAGTGCAGGTCCGTGATCAGGGCAGCGCGCACTTTTCCCGGGACGCCCTCCGCGCTCACGGGATAGGTGACCACTTTCAGGGCGTTGTAAAACCCGGGGAGGATGAGGGATGCGAGGAGGGCGCAGAGGGCCGGGAGGGCCTTCGTTCTCTTTTTCATGTTTCGCTGTTACCTCCGCAGGCCCTCATGCATCCGGGTGATCATGGGCCAGTCCTCATCCATCGCGTCCCCGTGCGCCTGCCACACGATCAGGCCGCCCAGGCCGTTGTCCCGGATATACCTGAGCTTTATGTCCAGGGATAAAACGCTCTCGTAAGTGTAAAAAGTGAGAAAGTCGGGGGAGGCGGGGTCGTCGTTCCACAGGTAAGCGGCCCCGGCTTTTTCATCGTACCCCCGATGCCATCCGGGCGTGCCCTCCGGCACGGCCGCGCGCTCCAGGGGCATGAGCTCATGATACCGTTTGTCGCCCCCGGGCAGGCCGGAAGCCGGGACGCCCACGGGATCTTCGGCCGCCTTTTCCATCTTCCAGCCGTGGCTGTACAAGGGGGACCCGATGGCGATCTTTCCGGGCGGGACGCCCTGCTTTAACAGATACTTCACCGCGGTATCCGCGCAGGCTCTTCCGTACAGGGCGCTCTGGTGCCCCGTTACTTTGTCCCAGGAGCCCGCCAGGTCGTAGGTCATCAGGTTGATCCGGTCCACGTAAGGATGCAGGGCGGCGTAGTCCTGCGCGCTCAGGACAGTCACCGTGCCGCCGGCGCACACGGTCAGCTCCTTTTCTCCCGCACCGAATTTTGAGTCCAGCGCCTCCCGCAGTTCCTTCAAAAACAGGGTGTAGTTGGTCCTGTCGTCCCCCTTGACCGGGTTCCCCTCATCGCCCTCGCCGCCGGCGCGGGGGACATTGGGATACTCCCAGTCGATATCCAGCCCCTTCAGGAAGGGATATCTCTCCAGCACCTCAAGGCAGCTCATTATAAAGGAGGCCCGGCTCTCCTTCGTGAGCGCCATCTCCGAAAAGTATCCGCAGGCCGTCCATCCGCCCACGCTCAACAGCACCTT
>CACZOZ010000419.1:0-8857 GCA_902782865.1 uncultured Eubacteriales bacterium | reverse complement strand
GCGTTATTTTTTCGTCTGGCTTTCTTACCTGCATAACAAACAAACCCCTGCTTCTCTTGAAAAACAGGGGTTTGTGGATGGTCTGAGATCCCGCAAGGGATCTGTACCGCAACACGCCGTCAGGCGTATTTCACATCGCACGGGCGATATTTCACGGCGAAGCCATTTCACATTCCGAAAGGAATATTTCACTGCCGATCAGGCGCCGGTATGGCGCCTGATCGGCCTCACGCTTTCCCCACGCTGCCGAAGAGCGTCATTTTCTCGATGCACTTCTGCTTCGTGGCTTCCAGGCCCGGCGCCAGGAGCGCCCTGGGGGTGAAGCCCCGGCCTTCCCTGTCCTTCCCTTCCTCGATGAACTTCCTGGTCGCCTCGGTGAAGGCCACCTGGCACTCGGTGTTCACGTTCACCTTGGACACGCCCAGGGTGATGGCCCGGCGCACCATATCGTCCGGGATGCCGCTGCCGCCGTGGAGCACCAGGGGCAGATCCCCGGTCTTTTCCTGGATGGCGGCCAGTACGTCAAAGCGCAGGCCCGGCCAGCCGGCGGGATACTTGCCGTGGATATTGCCGATGCCGGCCGCCAGGAAGTCCACGCCCAGATCCTTCATGCGGCTGCATTCCTCGGGATCGGCGCACTCGCCCATGGCGATCCTGCCGTCCTCCTCGCCGCCGATGGCGCCCACCTCGGCCTCTACGGTGATGCCTTTGGAGTGGGCCAGATCCACGATGTACCGGGTCTTCGCGATGTTCTCGTCGATGGGATACTTGCTGCCGTCGAACATCACGGAAGTGAAGCCTCCGTCGATGGCCGACAGGGCCTCCTCATAGGTGCCGTGATCCACATGGGTGCACACGGGCACGGTGATCTTCAGGTAATCCATGAAATCCTGCACCATATGGGCGATGGTCCTGTAGCCGCCCATGTACTTGGCGGTGCCGCCGGAGACCCCCAGGATGATGGGGCTCTTCATCTCCTCGGCCGCCAGAAGGAAGGCGCGGACGGATTCCATGTTGTTCAGGTTGAAATGGCCCACCGCGTAATGGCCGCGCTTGGCGGCGGCGAGCATCTCTTTGGCGTTCACATAGGGCATAGGATGATCATCTCCTTATCGGATAATTTGTCACAGGGACAGTTCCTTGTTCTTGGCCACCCGCATGTAGATGACCAGGGTAATGATGGTGAACAGCGTCAGCACGGTGGAGGCCGCGCAGGCCCTGGCGTCCGTACCGCCCACCACCAGCACGTACACCAGCAGGTTCAGCGTGATGGTCTTGTAGCTGTAGAGCATGACGGAGCTGGACAGCTCGGTGATCAGGGTCACCCAGGTCATCACCGCGCCGGCGGCCACGCCGTTGAACATCATGGGGATGGTGACCTTCCAGAAGGTCTTGAACTTGGAGGCGCCCAGGCTGGCCGCGGCCTCCTCCACGGTGACGGGGATCTGCTGGAGCACGGCCACGGAGGAGCGGATGGTGTAGGGCATGCGGCGGATGCACATGGCGATGACCATGATCCACGCCGTGCCGGTGAGCACCATGAAGCCGCTGTTGAAGCCCATGATCATGGCGATGCCGATGACGGCGCCGGGGATGATGTAGGGGATCATGGACATGGTGTCGATCACGTTGTTGACCAGGTTCCTGCGGCGCACCACCAGATAGGAGATCATCATGGCCATGACGATGATGATGATCAGCGCGCCGCCGCAGATGCGGAAGGTGTTCCAGATGGCCGGGCCCAGGTCCGGGGCCACGGTCTGATAGTTCATGAAGGAATAGCCTTCCTTGATGATGTTGCCGGTCTTGCTCACGTTGTGGAAGGAATAGTACACCAGGAACAATTGCGGCGCGTAGGAGATCACCACCATGCCGTACAGGAACAGGTGGATGAAGAAGCTGCCCAGCCGGGACGCCTTTCTGCGCTCGATGGGGTGCAGAGCGTTCATCGTGAAGCTGAACCGGTTGGAGGACCATTTCTGTAAAAGGAAGATCAGCGCCGTGATCACCACGGCGATCACCGCGATGGCCGCGGCGAAATTATAGTTGGTGCCCACCTCACCCACGTACTGCTGGTAGATCACCACCGGAAAGGTCATGTATCCCTCACCGATCATGCGGGGGGTGCCGAAATCCGCCAGGGAGCGCATGAACACCATCAGCGCCGCCGCCAGGATGGAGGGCATGCACAGGGGGATGACCACCTTGAAGAAGCGCTTCACGCCCTTGCAGCCCATATTGGCGGAGGCCTCCAGGAGGGAGTTGTCCACATTTTTGAGGGCGCCGTTCACATACAGGAACACCAGCGGGAACAGCTTGGTGCTCAGGGCCAGCAGGATGCCCCCGAAGCCGTAGATGCCCGGGAGCCGCACGCCGAACCAGGCCTTGATCAGCTTGGTGATGGCCCCGCCGCGGCCCAGCAGCAGCACCCAGGAATAGGCGCCCAGGAAGGGAGCGGACATGGAGCACAGGATGATCATCACCATCAGGAAATTGCGCCCGCGCACGTGGTACATGGTGTACAGGTACGCCATGGGCACGCCCAGCACCAGGGTGACGGCGGTGGCCGCGATGGACACCTTGAAGCTGTTCACCAGGGTGTAGGCGTAGCCGTGCTCCGGATCGAAGAAGCGCTGGAAATACCGGAGGGTGAAATGGTTCGTGTTCTCGTCAAGCACCGAGTTCATCAGCAGCTTGATCATGGGATAGAGCATGAACAGGATGTACAGGCCCATCAGGCTGATGCTGATGATGACCCACATATCCCATTTCCTGGTCTTGACCATCACGCGTCCCTCCTCACTGTATCAGGGAGCGCGAACCGTCGGCGGTGTACAGGTTGATCTTTTCCGCCTTGACGGTCAGGCGCACCCGGCTGCCCTTCTCCAGGATATCGTCGATGCGGGACTCCTGGATGATCTCCACCCTCTCGCCGGTGGTGAGCCGCACCAGGTAGTGGGTGTTGAGGCCCAGGAAGGTGGAGAACTCCACCGTGCCCTCGATGCCGTCCCCTTGCGTGTCCGAGATCACGAACTCCTCCGGCCGCACGGACACCTGGACCGTCTCCTCCTTGAGAGCATCGGGCGTCAGGTCATCCATGGGCAGCAGGTAGCCGCCGAAGTCCACCGCCGGTACGCCGTTCACCTTGGTGAGCTTTTTCTCCAGCACGTTGGTGCGCCCGATGAAGGTGGCCACGAACAGGTTGGCCGGCCGCTGGTAGAGGGCCTTGGGCGAGCCGATCTGCTGGATCACGCCGGCGTTCATCACGGCGATCCGGTCCGACACGGCCATGGCCTCCTCCTGGTCATGGGTCACGTACACGGTGGTGATGCCCAGCTCGTTCTGGATCTCCTTGATCACCTCGCGCATCTCCACGCGCAGCTTGGCGTCCAGGTTGGAGAGGGGCTCATCCATCAAAAGCACATCCGGCTCGATCGCCAGGGCCCTCGCCAGAGCCACGCGCTGCTGCTGGCCGCCGGAGAGCCGGTCCGGCAAACGGTCCTTATACTCCTGTATCTTCATCATGGTCAGGAATCTCTCGGTCTGCTTCTCGATCTGATCCTTGGGCAGTTTGCGGTTCTGCAGACCGAAGGCCACGTTCTTTTTCACGGTCAGGTGGGGAAAGATGGCGTAGTTCTGGAACACCATGCCGATATTGCGCTTGGCGGGATCCAGGTCGTTGATCCGCCGGTCCCCGAAATAAAAATCGCCGCCCTCGATGGTATTGAATCCGGCGATCATGCGCAGGAGAGTGGTCTTGCCGCAGCCCGAAGGCCCCAACAGGGTGAAGAATTCGCCCGGACGGATGTCCAGGTCCAGATCGGGGATGATCACGTTGTCCCCGTATTTTTTCAGGGCGTGCTTGATGATGATCTCTACGTTCATATCGATCGACCTCTCGGAATATTGTCAAAGCCCGCTTGAAAAAAGGCCGGGCACGGCACCGCCGTGCCCGGCCGGAGGATCAAATAGTCTTACTTGAAGATCTCGCGCCAGTGATCCTGGATGGCGGGCTGGTTCTCGGCCAGCGCCTGGGTATCGGCCACCAGGTATTTGATGGTGTTCAGGTCCACGATCAGCTCGTTGGGGCTCTCCAGCACCAGGTTGGCGTTCGCCTGGCGGGCGCCGCACTGGTTGTAGATGGCCTGGCCCTCATCGGAGATCAGGAAGTCGATGAACAGCTTGGCGTTGTCCATGTTCTTGGCGCCCTTGATGACGGCGGAACCGAACGCGATGGAGGTGACGCCCTCGGCGGGATACACGATGTGCACGCCCTCGGCGCCTTCGCCCAGCATCTGCACCACGGCGGGCTCATAGGTGAGGCCCACGGTGTATTCGCCCTGGTACACGGTCTTGTAGGGGCCGGAGGAGGAGGACAGGATCACCATGTCGTTGTCATGCAGGCCCTGGATGAACTCCCAGGCTTCCGGGCTCTCCCAGCCGCCGAAGTCCGTCAGGATGCACTGGAGCTGGTTCCAGGCGGAAGAGGAGGCGGTGGGGTCGGCGGAAGCGATCTTGCCCTTGAGGGCCGGATCCAGAAGGGACTTGTAGCTGTCGATCTTGACGCCGGCTTCTTCTTCCAGCTCGTCATTGACCCACAGGCAGGGGATCTGGGCATCGTGATAGGTGAGGATGCCGGTCTTGTTCTTCATGTCCTCGGGCATCTTCTCATCGTTGGGGCTCACGTAGGGCTCCAGGCAGTCCTTGAGGTCGCCCAGGGTGTCGGCAAACACCAGGCCGCCGAACATGGCGTCCGCCTGGGGATTGTCCTTCTCCTGGATGATGCGGGCCTTGCTCTCGCCGGCGCCGGCTTTGGTGAACTTCACGTCGATGTTCGGGTACTTCGCCTGGAAAGCGCCCACCAGGGCGTTGTACTGCAGCTCGCTGACCGTGGTGTACAATATCAGCTCGCCGGAGGGCTCGTCAGCCAGGGCGGCGACGGCCAGGCTGCTCAGGCACAGGGCCAGAGCCAGGATCAGGGCCAGGGTCTTTTTCATTTCAGGTACCTCCCTTATGAAATTGAATATGCTTGATGCCTGCCGCCATCACCGGCCGGCGGGCAAAAGCTTCGATAAAAAGGATCACCGCTCCCGGAGGAAAGCGTCCAGATCTTCCCTCGTCGGGATGCCCGACCGCCCTCCGGGCGCGCGGCACTTCATCGCCGCCGCCGCGGAAGCGAAGCGGATGCAGTCCTTAAGGTCGTCCGTCTCCAGGTACCGTGTGAGGAACGCCCCGTGGAACACGTCCCCCGCGCCGGTGGTGTCAACCGCGTCCACTTCAAAGGCCGGGAAATGCACCGCCTCCCCATCGATGAGGGCCCAGCAGCCCTCCTTCCCCATCGTCATGGCCACGAGCTTTTTGGGGCCCAGGGAAGCGAAAAACCGGAGCGCCCCCGGGATGTCGGCCCTGCCGGAGACCTTGAAGGGGTACACGGCATTCATGATCAGGATATCGGCCAGGCCCGCCAGGGCGATGTTGAGATCGTTGTCCTTCTGGCGGGAGCACCCGTCCAGGGAGACCGTCACGCCCGCGTCCCGGGCGATCCGGGCGGCCCTGACGGCGTTTTCATACCGGGTCCCGTCCAGGTGGAGCACCCGGCAGCTCCCGATGGCCCGCCTCTGCTCCTCATCGAATGTTAGGGGCGGCAGCGCGTCCCGGTAAGGGAACTTGGTGCGGGTGCCTTTCTGCGGATCCACCATCACGATGGAGGTGGAGCTCCGGCCCCCCGGGATCTTTCTGATGTACCGGGTGTCCACCCCGAAGGATCTGAAGCCCTCGATGATGCTCTCCCCCGCCGCGTCGTCCCCCAGGTGCGCCATCACCGCCGCCGGGGCCCCCAGCTTCGCCGCCGCGGCCATCGCGGTGGCCACGGCGCCCCCGCCCTGGGAATCGTCCATGCTCAGGATATGGGTGGAGCCGTCCTCCGGGGGATAGGCCTCCACCGTGCACAGGGTGTCCCGGCAGCAGTGCCCGATGCCGATGAGGCCCGCCTGCTTCAACGTCAACAAATCAGCCGCCCTTCCATCATCATGATAAAAATAGTTTTATCAAACACGGACCAGCGCTCAATATCCTTCAACTCTCCAATGACGAAAGAATGATAGCACATCCCCGCCCCCGATGTCAACTCAAAAAGGCGGCTTTCCCCTTGACAAAGGCCGCGCCGCGGGGGTATGATACCGCCGGAAACAATGAAATTAATTTCATCTAATTCAGAACCGAAGGAGGCGTCCGTATGCAGTCCGCAGCGGAACTCAAGGCCCTGGCGGCCCGGAACCGCCGGGCCATCGTGGAGATGATCCACAAGGCCAACGCCGGGCATCCGGGAGGATCCCTGTCCGTCATCGATATCCTGACCGCGGTCTACGCGACTGACGTGGATCTCACGCAGGAAAAGCGCAGCAGGGTCGTCATGAGCAAGGGGCACGCCGTCCCCGCCCAGTACGCCGTGCTGCATCACTACGGCATCCTGTCCAACGAGGAGATGGGCACCTTAAGGCAGCTGGACAGCCGCCTGCAGGGGCACCCCTGCACCCACCGTCTGAAGGAAGTGGACGCCACCACCGGTCTGCTGGGCCAGGGATTGTCCATCGGCATCGGCATGGCCATCGCCAAGAAGCACACGGGGGACCCGCATAATGTGTACGTGATCTGCGGCGACGGGGAGATGCACGAGGGACAGATCTGGGAAGCCGCCGCCCAGGCCGCCCACTTCCGCCTCGATGACCTGATCCTGATCGTGGACGAGAACGGCCTGTCCTCCTCCGGCGTCACGGCCGAGGTGATGGACAACCGGGATCTGGCGCAGAAATTCACCGCTTTCGGCTGGCGGGCCGAGAGGATCGACGGGCACGACATGGACGCGATCCTCGGAGCGCTCGAAAGGGCCCGCGCCTGGAAGGAGGGCCCCTATGCCATCATCGCCCGGACCGTCAAGGGCAAGGGCGTGAGCTATATGGAGAACAACGTGGCCTACCACTCCGCGGGCCTCCAGGGGGAGGACTACACAAGAGCCCTTCAGGACCTTGAAAAGGAGGAAAAGTCCCTATGACATACGATACCGTATCCCTGAGGGACTATGTGGGCAGGACCCTCAACAAGCTGTACTGTGACCGTTTGTTCGTGCTGGACGGGGACCTGAGCGGCGCCACCCGCACCGCCCATTTCCAAAAGGAGCACCCGGATCACTTCATCGAATGCGGCATCTCCGAGGGCAGCGGCGTATCCATCGCCACGGGGCTGGCCATGGAGGGCATGATCCCGTTCTATGTCAATTTCGCCCTGTTCTGCACCGGCAGCGCGTGGACCCAGGTGCGCATGGCCTGCTACGCCCACGCCAACCTGAAGCTTCTGGCCACCCATCCGGGCATGGACAACGGCCCCGACGGGGCCAGCCACCACGGCAATGAGGACATCGCTCTGATGCGGGTCATCCCCGGCATGAGGATCTTTGTGCCCGCCTCTCCCCGGGAGCTGGAGCAGGCCGTCGCCCTGGCCCTCAAAGAGGACGGGCCCTGCTATATCCGCTGCAGCCGGGACGCGGTGCCCCTCCTCAGGGAGGATGATCCCGGGGAGTTCAGCCCCCTTCAGGTCGTGCGGGACCGGGGGGATGACTACGCCGTCGTGTACGAGGGCACCGCCGGCATGGCCGCCGTGAAGGGCGACGATATCCTGGCGGAAGAGGGATACAAGGGCAAACTCATCCGGGTGCGCTGTATCAAGCCCTTCCCGGAGGAGGAGCTGATCTCCAGGGTGAAAAACGCGCGGATAGTGGTCACCGTGGAGAACCACTCCGTGATCGGCGGCCTGGGCGGCGCCGCCGCCGAAGCCCTCGCCGCCCTGCCCGCCCATCCCCCGCTCAGGCGCGTGGGCGTCAGGGACGTGTTCACCCAGTCCGGCCCCACGGCCCAGGTCAAGGCGCGCTACGGCCTGAGCGGTGAGAGCGTCGCTTCGGCGGTAAGGGACGCGTGATGAGCGGCACACGCAGAGCGGACCGCGCCGCCGAGGACCGGGTGGAGAAACTGTTCGCGCAGGCCGGCCGCGGTATCCTTCATTGGGACCTGAAGACCATCGCCGAAAAATGCGGCGTGTCCCGCGCCACGGTGGTGCGCTGGTGTGCGCACGCCGGCTTCACCGGGCTCAAGGACTACAAGATCGCCCTGGCGTCCCGGGCGCGGGAGCCCTCTCCCCTGCGGGACGGGGACTCACACGCCCTCATCCGGGACAAGGTGTTCGCCGGCTGCGTCGACGCCCTCAAGACCACCCGGGAGAGCCTGAGCGAAGACGACCTTAAAAAGGCCGTGGATCTCATCGCGGGAGCCGGGCACCTGGACGTGTACGCCGTGGGCGGGTCAGCGCCCGTGGCCGGGTACCTCAGGCACCAGTTCATCAAGCTGGGCATCCGGGTGAGCGTGTACTCCGACCGGGCCTCCCTGCTGATGAGCAGCCGGGGGCTCACCGAGGGGGACACGGTGCTGGCCATCTCCTCGTCCGGCACCACTCCGGAGGTGCTGGAAGCCCTCATCCGGGCCCGGGCCTCCGGCGCCAGGGCTATCGCCCTCACCGGCAGCCCCTCCTCTCCTCTCGCGGAAGCGGCGGATGTCACGCTCCCCGCCCTGGGAGAGAGCTTCCTGGACAATTCCACCTATTCCCGCCTGTCCCAGCTGGCCGTGGTGGACCTGATGTACGCCGCCCTGAGGATGGACCGCCCCGGAGGGGCGGTCGAGGAAAGATGATCTGAGAACGGGATCGATCACCGCGGCATACAGGAACACGCGGGAAGGGACGCGGCGACCAGGATAAGATATCGATGGCCCGCCTTTTCCCGACGCATCTGATCATGCCTCGGAACAGACGC
>CACZOZ010000418.1:0-8473 GCA_902782865.1 uncultured Eubacteriales bacterium | reverse complement strand
CCGGACCGGCGGCTTCCTCCCGCGGTCTTATTTGATCGTCGGCAGGATCATCTCCACGTCGTTGTGCGGACGAGGGATGACGTGCTGGGCCACCAGTTCGCCCAGGCCGGAGGCGCGCACCGCGCCCGCTTCCACGGCCGCCTTGACGGCGCCGACGTCGCCGCGCACCATCACGGTGACAAGACCGCCGCCCACGTGCACCTTGCCGATCAGGGTCACGTTGGCCGCCTTGACCATGGCATCGGCCGCTTCCACCGATCCCACCAGGCCCTTGGTCTCCACCATGCCCAGCGCGATCTTTTCATAGTCCTGCTGCATAAATGTACCTCCTTGATCCGGTCGATTTGACTAACCAGTTTGATCGTTATCGCTTATATATCATGCCCGATGAAAGGCAGGACCGCCTACGCGCCGCGGATCTGACGCACCACCGCCTGGACGATGCGCTCCATCTCGTCGGCGCTCATCCCGGTGATCGCCGAGCTCTTCGGGGCATCCCCGCAGGATGAGCATCCCGCGCCCGCGGCTTTGGATACATCCTCCGGCTCGATCAGCCCGTAGGCCGCCCGCCGGATCTGATACAGGTGATGCACCGTCACGTTGTCGCTGGTGGCGCTGCCGCCCACGGCGCCGCAGCCCAGGGTGAAGGACGGGTTGATCCCCGTGGTGGCGCCGATGCCGCCCTGCGTGGAGCCGGTATTGACCAGCAGGCGGGACACGGGCTTTTTGAGCACGAAGGTGCGCACCAGCTCGGGATTATTGGTGTGCAGGCTCAGGCTGTGGCCGATGCCGCCGTACCGGAGCAGCTCCAGGCAGCGCTCACAGGCATGCTGCCAGTCCGGCTCGGTATAAAAGGCCAGAAGGGGCGACAGCTTTTCGATGGAGAAGGGATAATTCCTGCCCACGCCATCCTGTTCGCAGAGGATCACTTTCGTGTCCCTGGGCACGGAGATGCCCGCCAGGGCCGCGATGTCCACCGCCGAGCGGCCCACGATGCGGGGATTGACGGTCTCCGCGCCGGGCCGCCGGATGATGGCCTCCAGCTTTTTCTGCTCCTCGCCGGACACGAAGTATCCGCCCTGGCGCTTGAACTGGGCGATGACCTCGTCCCGGATGCAGGACTCCGTGACCACGCTCTGCTCCGAGGCGCAGATGGTGCCGTAGTCGAAGGTCTTGGAGGCGATGATGCGGCGCACGGCATTGGGGATGTCGGCGGTGCGCTCGATGTAGGCCGGCACATTGCCGGGGCCCACGCCCAGGGCCGGAGTGCCGGAGGAATAGGCCGCCTTCACCATGGCCGAGCCGCCGGTGGCGATGATCATGTTGCTCAATTTCATCAATTCCGCCGTGCCGCCGATGGTGGGGATGGTCATCATGGTCACCAGCCCGTCGGGAGCGCCGGCCTCCACCGCCGCGGCGTTCAGGATGCGCACCGCCTCACCGATGCAGTTGAGAGCCGAGGGATGGGGGGACACGATCAGGGCGTTGCCGGCCTTCACCGAGATCAGAGCCTTGAAGATCGTGGTGCTGGTGGGATTGGTGCTGGGCACCAGGCCCGCCACCACGCCCACGGGGATGGCCACCTCCAGCATCTTCTTTTCCCGGTCCTCATGGATGACACCGATGGTCTTTTTGTCCTTGATGGAGCCGTAGACCGTCCGGGCGGCGAAGAGGTTTTTGACGACTTTGTCCTCTTCCCGGCCGAAACCCGTGTCCTTGACGGCCATAGCGGCCAGGGGCCGGGCAGCTTTTTCCGCCGCGTGCGCCATCGACGTTACGATGCGGTCCACCTGCTGCTGGTCCATTTCCGCCAGCACCGCCTGGGCGGCTTTCGCCTTCCTGACCAGGTCACGCGCTTCCTGTATGGAAGCCAGATCTTTGTCCAATTCCATGGCGTTCGCTTCCTTTCACGACCGAAATGACATGTGCGGGATCAGTCCTGTTTGAAATACTCCTCAAGGGCCGCTATCAGCCGGGCCTTGTTGGCGTAACGGATCTCGGGCGCCTTCAAGGGGAACCCGGGCAGCCTGCGCACGAAGGATCTCAGGGCCAGGACCTTCCAGCCCCGCATCTCCTCAAGGGTGGGTGTCCCGTCCTCCGGCGCTTTGACCGTCACAGACGTTTTCCGGGCACCCGTGACGGCCTTTTCGGGAGCGGGCGCCTTTTTGACCGGGGCCGCAGGCGCCCCGGGAGGCGGATCTGAGGAGGGCTTCGCCTGATCGGGCGCCGGCGCCGGCGCCGCTTTGCAGCGCATCAGCTCGCGCCGCCCGCCCTCGCAGCCGCCGCAGGCCGCGCAGCCGCTCTGATTGCGCTTGTTCGGGCCCACCCCGATATCGCTGGCGAGCATGCAGAAGACCTCCGGCATGGCCCGGGGGATCACGTGGGACGAGACCACCAGGCCCACCCGCTGGGCCGCCATGGTGCCCGCGTCCACCGCGGCCTGCACCGCGGCCACGTCGCCCTCGAAACGGACCATGACCAGGCCGCCGCGCACGTAGTCCGTGCCCAGCAGACGGACGTTTGCCGCCTTCAGCCCCGCGTCCGCCGCCTCGACGGCGGACAGGAGGCCGCTGGTCTCGATCATGCCCAGTGCGGTTATCGCAGCCATGGATCTGATTCCTTTCCGTTTTTTGTCAGCTCTTGTAGATCTCGACGGGGCGGTTTGCCACGTCGATCACCGCCCGGGCGAATGCCTCGCAGGCGGCCCGGCAGTCCGACTGGGAGCCGGTGAGGAGCCCGCCGCCGAAATTGGTGGGTGACGGCGGCCCGTAAAACTCGACCAGACGCACCTGGGCGACCTTGAGGGCCTTGTCCAGGCCGTAAACGCTCTCCAGGGGCGGGGCGATCAGGTACGCCAGGGGACTTCCTTCGGGGATGCCGCACTGCGCCGACAGATAGGAGCCGGTGCGGCTGATGCAGTGGGCGTAATAGATCACGCTGTCGTCATCGTTGGCGGAATAAAAGCTGGCCTCGTGCTCGATCATGTGGACGGCCGCCGCCAGCCCCGCCTCCACCTCGTCCGGCGTAGGGCCCGCCAGGATCCCCAGGAACTCTCCCGCCAGGGCGGTGTTGGCGTTGGCCGCGCCGGCGTACATGCTCTGAGCGTAGCCCACGAACACATCCGCTTTCTTGGTGGCCTCATCCAGCGCCGTGTAGCCCACGTCATCGCTGTCGCAGGTGATCAGGCCCAGGGAAGTGACCGTGGGAGCCAGCTTGAGGCGCTCCCTGAGCCCCGCGTCCACCCGCGGGATCAGGCGCACCGCCAGCACTTTGGCCGGCATGCGATCTCCCTGCAAGCTCCGCTCCCTCCTTTCCCCGTTCGTCCGCCGGCCGAGCCGGGTCCGTTCCGTCATTCGATCGATCCGCCCGGCGATGCCGCCGGAGGCCCCGGCGGCCCGCGGTCAGATCGGCAGGTCCGTACCGCTGGCCTTCTTTTCCAGCATCAGCCGGATCAGGTCCACGATGTGCGCGCCGGCCTCCACCGCGGGGGTGCCGCCCCGGTGGATATTGGCCAGCACCGTGCGCCGCGCCTCGCTCATGCCCACGGTGGGCTTGTAGGCGATGTAGGCGCTCATGCTCTCTGCGGTCACCAGGCCCGGCCTCTCCCCCAGCAGGACGCATACCACGTCCGCCCCGGTGGCCTCGCCGATCTGGTCCTCCGTGGCCACGCGGCCGAAGCGCACGAAGAAAGGATCGTTCACCTTCAGCCCGGCGCTTTTGAGGCCTTCCCGGATCACCGGCAGGATGTCCTTCGCGTTGGCCTGGACGGCGCTGGAGGACAGCCCGTCCGCGACATAGAGCACCACCCGGGTGTCCCGGGGGATCAGCTGCCTGATCCTGTCCAGAGTATCGGCGTCGAAAACACGGCCCTTGTCCGGACGGGTGAGGAATTCCTCCCGGCCGGTGCATGTGGTCTGGAAAACGGGCCAGCCCTCGGCCTTGCAGTATTCCTCCGGCACATCGGAGAACACCGCGTCCTGCGCCGCGGCGTGGTCCGCCTGGAAGCGGAGCATGGTCTCGGTGCGGTAGCGTGCTCCGGCGTGTCCCACGCCGATGCGGGCGGGAGTGCGTTCCTTCATCGCCATGAACGCCGCCTGGTCGTGGGGATGCTCCACCAGGTACTGGGTGCGGATGTCCACCGCGGCGATATCCGGGAGCGCGTCCCCGCTCGCTGCGGGCACGTCATCCCCCGCTTTCGGGCTCTCCGTACGCAGCCGGCGGAGCACCTCCTCCACCACCGCGCGGATCTCAAATTCGGTCATGTCTGCCTCCCGCCGGTCCTAAAGGAATACGGACGCGTCCCCGGCATTGGGGCCCAGATGTCCGTCCTGCCAGAAGCCCCATTTTTCCATCCATTTCTCGAACGCCCGGATGGGCCTGAGGCCCATGGCCTCCCGGATGGCGGCGATGTCGTGATAGCCCGTGGACTGGTAGTTGAGCATCACGTCGTCCCCGTGAGGGACCCCCATGAAGTAGTTGCAGCCCGCCGCGGACAGGAGCAGGGCCAGGTTCTCGTTGTCGTACTGGTCCGCCCGCATGTGGTTGGTATAGCAGCAGTCACAGCCCATGGGCAGGCCGTGCAGCTTGCCCATGAAATGATCCTCCAGGCCCGCCCGGATGAACTGCCGGTTGTCATACAGGTATTCCGGCCCGATGAAGCCCACCACCGTGTTGACCAGGAAGGGCTTGAAATGCCGGGCGAAACCGTAGCAGCGGGCTTCCATGGTGAGCTGGTCCCATCCGTTATGGGCGTCCGAGGACAATTCGCTGCCCTGGCCGGTCTCGAAATACAGCTGGTTGGGGCCGGCGGAAGTGCCCTCCCGGGCCATCAGATCCTTCGCCTCGGCGATCATGGCGTTGGAAATGCCGAAGGCGGCATTGCCCTTTTCCGACCCGGCGATGGACTGGAAGATCAGGTCGCAGGGCGCGCCCTGACGCACCGCCTCCATGGCGGTGGTCACGTGGGCCAGCACGCAGTTCTGGGTGGGGATATCGTATTTGGCCTTCAGCTCCGCGAACCTGAAAAGGATGGCCTTCACGCTCTCGGTGGAGGCGTCCACGGGGTTGAGGCCGATCACCGCGTCTCCCACGCCGTAGGTGAGCCCCTCCAGGGTCGAGGCGGTGATGCCCTCCACGTCATCGGTGGGATGGTTGGGCTGCAGCCGGGCGGACAGAGTGCCCGCCTCCCCGATAGTGGTGACGCAGGTGGCCGTCACCCGCATCTTTTTGGCCGCGTAGACCAGGTCCAGGTTGCTCATCAGCTTGCATACCGCCGCGATGACCTCGCTGGACAGGCCCTTGCGCATCACGGCGATCTCCTCGGGCGCGCAGGAGAGGATGTGCTCCCTCAGAGCACCGATGGTCATATCCTGATACCGGCGGTACACGTTCATGTTCAGGTCGTCCAGGATGAGCCGGGTGACCTCGTCCTGTTCGTAGGGCACGGCGGGATGCTCACAAATGTCCTTTACCGTGAGATGGCTCAGCACCACCCGGGCCGCCACCCTTTCCTGGGGCGTCCCCGCCGCGACGCCCGCCAGGCGGTCGCCGGATTTTTCGTCGTTGGCCTTCCCCATCACTTCACGGACATCACGGAAGGAATAGTTGTGGCCGCCCAATGTGACGCTGAGCCGCATAGGTCAACCTCCTCAACCCTGTGAAAAAGCGAATGTCTTGACGATGACGGGCACCACCCGCCCATCCCCCAGAGGCGCGCCGATATCCACGGTATCCCCGTAGGAAAGGGTGATCCCGTCCAGGCACAGAAAGGCCGTGCCCGCGGGCCACTCCCGGGCCAGGGCCTGGCCCAGAGCCTTCGCCATGTCCTCCCGGAGGATCAGCACCTTCGGCTCATGGGGCGCCATGGCGGCCGCGATCTGCGCGGCGGCGGAACGGATGGTCTCAAAATCCGGAGAACGGATGCCTTCCATGTACACCGCGCATTCCCCGTCATACACACCGTACTGATCCGAAATGGCCTGTCTCAGGCCGGGGATGTCCGACGGTGCGGCGAAGGGCACCGCCGCCACGGGCAAAGATCTCATCGGGAGCTTCATGCCCGTGTACTGGATGGTGCTCCCGGACACGGCGACACTGTACGCGCCGGCGCCGATGACGGTGGCATGGCTGGTCTCCGCGGGGCGGAGCACACGGTGCTCCTCAAAGAAGCGGGAACGGGCCACCGCCCGGCCCAGCGCCTCGCCCAGATCCGAGAAGAGCACGGAGTCCGCCGCGGTACCGTAGACGCAGTCCGCCACGCCGCCCGAGAATGTGAACAGATCCGGCTCGATGCCCACGGGAAGACTGTGCTCCACCGTGAGCTTCTCATGGAGCGCTGTGCGTTCCCTGAGGCCGGCGGCCTCTTCGAGCACCGCGGCCATGCGCTGAGCCAGACGGGACTGTATGTCCTCCGGCAAGGCCATGCCCTCGCGCAGGGAGATGCCGCAGTCCCGGCCGATAAGATCCATCGCGCGGCTGAATGAGAGCACCTCATCGGTGCCCGGGCGGAACCTGAGAAGCCGCCCGCCGATATCCAGGCAGCCCTCGCAGACGGGGACGCCTCCGGAAAAAAGGGCCATGTTGGTGGTACCGCCGCCGATATCCAGATTGAGCACGGAGCGGCCGCGGGATTCGGAGAGCGCCGCCGCGCCGGAGCCCCGGCCCGCCAGGATCCCCTCCAGGGCCGGTCCCGCGGTGGCTACCACGAAATCCCCCGCCAGCTCGGAAAGGGCCTCGGTCACGGCCCGGGCGTTGGATTTGCGGGCGGTCTCGCCGGTGATGATCACCGCGCCCAGGCGGATATCCTTCGGGGAGATGCCGGCATCCCGGTAGTCCTCCCGGATCATGGCCTCCAGGGCGGCGCTGTCGATGGTGTCGGGAGACGTGAGCGGCGTGATCCGCACCGGAGCACGGTAGAGCACCGTTTTTTCGGTGATGGTGATACGGGGCACGGAAAAGGACGAGGCGGTATTGCTCAGTGTGAGCCGACTGAACACGCACTGGGTGGTGGATGTGCCGATATCGATCCCGACGCTGATCAGCTGCTCGTCCCGCATGTTGTACTCCCACCCCTGACGAGTCATCGAACGCCCGGTCCCGCAGAGGATTTCACTTAAGACAATTTATATCATAATCGGTGCTCCGTGTCAATGAAAACCCAAAACCGGCAGGGCCCGCAGGACCGCGGACCCTGCCGATCCGGCCGACGGCTTCACTGCTGTGCTCCGACCGCTCCCGCGCGGATCGATCTGCCCGCCGACATATCTGTATCATATCCGTTTGACATCGGATCGGGCCGACAATATAATAAGAGATCGAGTATCGTTCGTATGAAGGAGGATCCTGTTCATGTGCGGTCCGAAGCCGAGACAGATCCCGCCGTCCGCGCGGGATACATTGACTGCCGCCCTCAAAAAAGGCGACGCGGACGCGGTGAACAGTCTGAAAAGCGCTTATCCCCTTCAGGATCTGATCCGTTTGAAAGATGATCTCCTCTCCTGGCTGACCCGCCGTTATCTGGCAGGCGAAGCGGCCTTCTGTGAGATCACCGCCGCCGCCCAGGCATCACGCGTCCTGTATGACCCCTCCCTTCCTCCCAAAGTGTGCGTCGGAGCGGTCGAAGGGAACGAGAGCGGCACGGGCAGGGACTATATGATGATGCTCCTGACAGCCTGGGGCGTGCCGGCCATGGACCTGGGGCTCGATGCCGGGCCCGGAAAGTTCCTTGAAGCGGTCCGGGAGCGCGGTCTGAAGGCCGCGGTATGCGCGATATTCTCCGACAGGGACCTTGAAAGCGTCAGGGAGCTGCACCGGAGGGCGGAGAGCGAGGGGCTGCGGGACAGCTTCCTCCTGGCAGTCTGCGGAGCGGAGCACGGAGCATACAGAGCGGAGGACTTCAGGCTCGACTGTCCGGAGCACCGGGCAGCCGCCGTGGCTGAATGGGTGGCGCGCCGATGGAAATGATCACCGTACTGGACAATAAAGTGTTCGTCCCCCGGCCCGACCGGGAGGAAGTGTTCTCCTGGCTGCGCTGCGGGGAGGACCTGCCCTGCCGGAAAGCCTATGAAGACGCCTGGGAGGATGCGGCCGAAATGCTCCGCCGGGAGGCGGACCCCCGGGCCGTGATCCTGCGCGGCCGACCGGACCGGCTCACGCTGCTCATCACCCTGGGGCGCGGGCCCGAGGAGCGCGTGTCGGCCCTGTTCAGGGAGGGGCGGTATGTGGCCGGAGAGCTGCTGAACGTGCTCTGCGACGAGATGCTCTTCCAGATGGATGACCGGGCCGAAAGTGTGCTCCGGGAGCTCCTCGCCCGGGAGGGCCTGAGCATGGCGCGGCGCGCCGAGCCTGGCCACGGCCTGGACGCAGCGGAACAGGAGCATTTCTTCGAACGTATCGGGAGCACGATCCCTGAGGCGCGCCCGACGAAGCACGGTGCTCTCTTCCCCGCCAAGTCCATGATGTACGGGGTGGACCT
>CACZOZ010000417.1:0-2607 GCA_902782865.1 uncultured Eubacteriales bacterium | reverse complement strand
TTCCGGCTCGTTTTCCTTCAGCCACATCAGCTGAGGCAGGGTCCACAGGCTGGACACGCCGTTATAGCATTCCTCAAGGAGCTTGTTTCCCAGCTCCTTTTTGAGCCGGGAGGCCTGCTCGCCCGCGCGGCTGTCCGTCCAGTAGATCACCCGGCGCACGGGCATCCCGTCCTCTCCCGCCAGCACGGCGGAATGGGTCGCCGCGTCCAGAGCGAGCGCCGAAACGTCCCGGGGATCGATCTTAGTGCGGTCCAGGATCTCACGGATATTGCCCACCAGAGCGTTATAGCTGTCGAAGATATCCTGCTCCGCCCAGCCGTTGCGGGGATAATAGGTAGGATACTCCCGGGAAGCCGAGGCGTAGACCTTTCCATCCTCCCCCAGCAGCGTCGCCTTGGAGGAGCTGCCCCCGAAATCGACACCCAAGAGATACTTCATGGCCTGACCATTCCTTTCAGCTCGGGACATAATAAGTCCCAAAGGCGCGGGAAAGGCCCCGCGCCTCTAAATACGGCTGTCACAGCCTGCCCGCGAGCAGCACGAACAGGTCATCGTACCGGTACCCCTCAGGCACCGACATTTTAAGGCCCTCTGTGCTCTGGGGGCAGGCCGCCGTGAGGTGTTTGACGGGAGTGCGCCTCACATCGTTCCACCTGTTCTGAGCGACCTTGAGGGCGATCCCGGGCATGAAGCGCCGGGCCACCGCGCTCCCGCAGCATTTCGCCAGTCGGCGGTTCTGCCACATTTCGCGGATGGTGAAACCCATGGCCTCAAGGATCCTCCGGGCGGGCTCGTGCTCGTCCAGGTCCCTCGCCAGGCGGCTTCCGTCGTGATAGGTGATCTCGCCCTCTTCCTTCCGGGGCGTGATCCTGCCCTCGCGGATCAGTTCATCCACGAAGGCCGTAGCCGTCACGATCTCAGGCAGGTCGATGCCCCAGTCCTTATACTCGTGCCGCATGAGCGCCGCGTCGTAGCTGTCCAGCACGATCAAACGCCCGGCGCCGCTCTTTTTCACCGCCTCGCCGGCCCTGCGGGCCATGGCGCGCACATCCTCCACGAATCCCATCAGATCACCCAGGGAAGATCCGGAGGATGGCTCATCCTTCAGGGCCGCGAAAGGAACGCCGGCCTTTTTGAGGATCTCAAACAGCGCCTGCGCGGTCTCCGGCACACTGTATCGGGCGCACTCGCCCAACCACACCAGCGTTTCCCCCGTCTCCGGGATATCGGAAAAGTCCACTTTCGCTTCCTTCGCGCCGTAGATATTCCCCGTTTCGAGCACCGCGTCGATCACTTTCCGCACATCAGCCGGCACGATATCCTTTACGTTGGCCTCGGTGCGCGCCTCACGGATGAACACCAGGGGATCAAAGCCCGTGGCGCAGTCATTGGTGCAGGCGCCGCAGAGCATGCACTCGTACATGGTCTCGGCGCAGTCCTTTTCCATGGGCATGCCCCGCTCGATCAGGCTCACCTGCAGGCCCTTGGCCCGGGGCGTGTTGGTCTCCTTGCCGGTCACCAGCTGTACCGGGCACAGGTGTCGGCACATCCAGCAGAAGCGGCACGCGTCCGCGTTTTTCCTTGCTCTTTCACTAAACATATCCACGCCTCCCTTCTCACAGGCCCAGCTTGTAGGGGTTGAGGATGCCGTTGGGGTCCAGGGACTTCTTCAAACCTTCCATCACCTGCATGGCGGGACCGTACTGCTCCTTCATCAGGCGGGACAGCTTCAGGCCGATCCCGTGATGATCGTTGATCACGCCGCCGTTCTCCATGGCCGCCCGGACACCCACGTTCCATATCCTGTTGTGCAGGCGGATGGCCTCTTCCGGATCCTGAGGCACATCCTTGGGATCCACGATGAACCGCGTGTAATTCATGCAGCCCCATTCATACCAGTGACTGGAATGGGAAATATACCGCACGAAGGGGAAATTGTCGTTGACGGCCTTTTTCATGGCCAGGTAGATCTTCTCGATATTGGCGTAGGTGGCCACGGTGTCCATGGTGCCGAACATCTGGGGGATATCCATGATGTGCCCGGGATAGAAGAAGGTGATGCGGTTCTCATACCATTTCTCACCGTACTCGCTTCCCAGGTCCTCGCCGCCCCATTTCCGGGCGATGTCCAGGATGATATCCATCTCGATGTCCACGATCTTTTTGATGCCTTCCACTGCCAGGTTCATGAAGCAGCCCTTCTTCTCGAATCCCAGGATCTTCTTGATGATGGAGCCGCTCTCCGCCTCATCATAGAAACGCAGGATGGAGGGCTTGACCTTCTGCATCAGGTCCCTTCCCGCCATGTAGCCCGAGTGCATATCCGGGAACAGGAAAGCCCGGAACTGGCGGCTCTCCGGCTGCTCGAACAGCTTGAAAGTGGCCTTGGTGATCACGCCCAGGGTACCCTCGGAACCGATGAAGATCTGGTTGAGGTCCGGGCCCGCCGCGTGCTTGGGTACCGGAAGGGTGTTGATGATGTCGCCGTTGGGGAGCACCACTTCCATGGACACGCACATATCGTCGATCTTGCCGTACTTGGTGCTCATGATGCCGATGCCCCGGTGCCCCAGGGCGCCGCCGATGGTGCCGCAGGTCAGGCAGGAG
>CACZOZ010000416.1:0-2641 GCA_902782865.1 uncultured Eubacteriales bacterium | reverse complement strand
TTGGGCAGATACCACTCGAAATACTGCATCATCGTTTCGTTTGTTGTCATAAACCACACTTTCCCGGATCCGGTCCGGTTTTATTTGCTCTTTATCGATCATATCAAAGCCGCGCGTCAGGCGGCGTCAGTCCGTATCATGCGCCGGGGGACGGTGCCCCCGGTCGCGGCATATTATACACATTTTTAACAGAATTGCAACTTCTCGGGGATAACGGCGCGTCTCAGGGCGGGAAAAGATCGCGTGAAAAACAGAAAAGTCCCTTGAAAAAGTGGCACGGATCATGGAAAAGTCCCTTGAAAAAGTTACACATAACAGAAAAAGTCCCTTGAAAAAGTTGCGTGATCTATAAAAAGTCCCTTGAAAAAATCGCGGATCCGATATACTATGTTCATGATCGAAGGGGGACGGCATATGCTGAAGAGAAAAATAGAAGCGGTGCTCAAAGAATGGAAAGAAACGAAAGATCACAAACCGCTGATCCTGAAGGGCTGCAGGCAGTGCGGCAAGACTTTTTCTGTCCGGCGGTTCGCACGGGAAAACTACGCGCATGAGATCTATCTGAATTTCTATGAAAATAAAAGCTACACGTCGATCTTTTCCGGTTCGCTGGAAGTGGACCACCTGACCATGCTGCTCACCGCTCTTTTAGGCCCGCGGGCCGTTTTTGAGCCGGGTAAAACAGTGCTGATCCTGGATGAGATCCAGGAGTGTCCTGAGGCCCGGACGGCACTCAAGTTTTTCTCCATGGACGGGAGATATGACGTGATCGGCACAGGATCGCTCCTGGGTGTGCGGGGATACGGCGACCGGCCGGTCTCTGTCCCGGTGGGATATGAACAGGTCGAGGAAATGTATCCCATGGATCTCGAGGAATTCCTGTGGGCGGCCGGCATCGATCCCAATGTGATACGGTACCTGGAAGAGTGTCTTGAGAACGAGGTGCCCGTGACGGACGCGCTGCATCAGAAACTCCGGCAGCTGCTGCTGCAGTACGCGGTGGTGGGCGGGATGCCCGAAGCGGTGCAGACGTTTGTGGATACCCATCAGATGAACGCGGTGCTCCGGCTGCAGCGGAATATCCTGGCGGATTATGAAGAGGATATGGTCAAATACGCCGATAAACGGGATAAATCGCATATCCGGGAGTGTTTCAGGTCCATTCCCCGTCAGCTGAGCAAGGAGAATAAAAAGTTTCAGTACTCGGTGGTGCAAAAGGGCGCTTCCGCTTCCCGGTTCGCCGGCAGCCTGCAATGGATCGAGGATGCGGGCATCATCCGGCGCTGTTACAACCTGTCGCTGCCGGAACTGCCGCTGGACGGGAACGCCATCCAGGATGTGTTTAAAGTATATATGACGGACACAGGACTTTTGACCGCCATGCTGGAAGACGGCACGCAGTACGATGTGCTGCAGGGCGATCTGTACGGTTATAAAGGCGCGATATTTGAAAACCTTGCCGCGGACATCCTGACCAAGATGGGGAGGAAGCTGTATTATTACCATAAAGATTCCGGCCTGGAGATCGATTTTGTGCTGCGGTATAAAGGGCAAAGTACACTGTTGGAAGTGAAAGCGTCTACCGGGAATATCAAGAGCGCCAGGACGATCCTGAACCATCCGGAGAAATATCATGTGGGCGGCGCGGTCAAGCTGGGTGACTACAATGTGGGTCGGTCGGGAAAAGTGCTGACGCTGCCGTTTTATATGGCGTTTTTGCTGACGAAGGTTTAATGTGTGCGAAAAAACACCGGGGAGGCACATCATGGCGACGAAAAGGGAGTATATGGAATTCATCCTGGGGCAGCTTTCGGGTCTTGAGGGCGTGGACTGCCGCCCCATGATGGGGGAATACGTGATCTACTGCGGGGGAAAGGTGATCGGGGGCATCTATGACGACCGGTTCCTTGTAAAGCCCACGAAGTCCGCCCTTGAAATGGTGCCGGACACGGTGATGGAACTGCCCTACGAGGGGGCGAAGGAGATGCTCCCGGCGGAGAACGTGGACGACCGGGAGTTTCTGAAGGCCCTGGTATCCGCCGTGGCGGCGGACCTGCCCGCCCCGAAAAGCAAAAAGCCGAAGGCGGCGCCCGGCCGGGGGAGGGAATGAAGATGTATGAGACCTTGATCGGGGAACACATCGTGCTGCGCAAGGCCCGGGAGAGCGACTGGCGGAGCATGTGGGCTGAAGTCTGGGGGGACGAGGAAGTCTACCGCTGGATGCTGTTCACGCCCACGCTCACGGAGGAGGAAGCCGTGGCCCGGTGCCGCCGGAGCATAGAATATCAGAAGGGAAGATACGCCTGGTTCGTGGCCTTGAAGGACACGGACGAGGCCGTGGGCCTGTGCGCCATGAGGGAGGAGAGCCCGGGGCACTTCGAGGAGAGCGGCATCTGTATCGGCACAAAGCATCAGGGGAAGGGATACGGCCGGGAGATCGTGGCCCTGATGCTGGACCTGGCGTTTTCAAAGCTTAACGCCGAGGACGTCCGCTACGGGTATTTCAGGGACAATGTGCGGTCGAAAAAGCTGGCTGAGAGCTTCGGGTTCCGGCATGACCGGAGCGAAACGATGACGCGGCCCTGGGACGGGGCGGTGAAGGAGATCGACAGCTGCCTGCTGACCAGGGAAGAGTACGGGC
>CACZOZ010000415.1:0-4008 GCA_902782865.1 uncultured Eubacteriales bacterium | reverse complement strand
GGATGCCCGCGTCCTCGCTCATGCGGGTGAGCTCGTTCACAAAGGGCACCACGAAGCCGTAGAAGTCCGCCCTCGTCACGTCCTCCAGGTGGCAGCGGGGCATCACGTCCGCCTCGAAGGCCAGGGCCACGGTCTCCAGGTATTTCTTCATGGCCTGGCTCCGGGTCAGCTTCATCTTTTTGAAGATGTGGTAGTCGCTGCAGCTCACCAGGATGCCGGTCTCCCGGATCCCCAGATCCTTCACCAGCTGGAAGTCCTCCTTGGTGGCCCGGATCCAGGTGGTGATCTCCGGGAACTTCAGCCCCAGCTCCTGGCAGCGGCGCACGGCCTCCCGGTCTTTTTTGGAGTAGATGAAAAACTCGGTCTGGCGGATGATCCCGTAGGGCCCGCCCAGCCGGCTCATCAGCTTGTACAGTTCCACGATCTGGTCCACCGTGTACGGATCCACGGACTGCTGCCCGTCCCGGAAGGATGTGTCGGAGATCCAGATCTCCTCGGGCATCCCCATGGGCACCCTCCGGTGGTTGAACGGCACCTTGGGCACGCTCTCATAGTCATATATGTCCCGGTACAGGTTGGGCTCGGCCACATCCTGCAGGGCGTAGCGGTAGTTTTTCTGTTCCAGCAGGTTCGTCTTCTGGGAGATCTCGAGCATCACGCAGGCTCCTTTCGTGTATAATTGTATACAAATATACACTCTTGCCTCCCCAAAGACAAGCCCGGTACAGCGAAAGTACAATCCGCGCGCTCCGGGTTTTTGCTCCGTCCGCCGCGATATTTTGATGGACCGGTTGCATGATCGCCGTTTGGACGATATCATGTCGGTATCAGTAAAACACGGGAGGGTCTCAGATGGATCACAGGGCAGTTTTTAACGCGCTTTTCCCGGGCTTTTTTTCGGACGCGGGCATCCGGGCCCTGGAGAAGGACCATGTGTTCACGGAGCTGGCCCTGGACCTGAGGAAATATACGCCCCGGCCCCCGGTCCCGTGCCCGGAAGGGGTCGCCTTCGGGGCATATGACGGGGATATGGCGCTTTTGCGCGCCGCGGTGCGAAAGGTGGACGGGGACTGGGCACAGTACTTCGACGGGTCGGGCCGGTATTTCACCGCCCTTGAAGGCGGCAGGATCGTGAGCTTCTGCGTCCTGGATGAGATGGGCCGCTTCGGGGACGAGCGCATCGGCGGGCCGGGCTGTGTGGGCACGGTGCCGGAATGCCGCGGGAAGGGCATCGGCCTCAGGCTGGTGCAGCTGGCCACGGAAAAGCTTCAGAGCGAGGGCTTCGACTTGAGCTGGATCCACTACACGCACCTGGAAACATGGTACGCGCGCCTGGGCTACGAGCCGGTGCTCCGATGGAACTTCGGAGGGATCACCTGGGTGCGGGAGGGGTGACCCGGCTGTCAACGATAAATGAAGGCTCCCTTCACGGGCGGCTCCGATGCTGCCTGTGAAGGGAGCGCTTTATTCTGCTGCGGTCCGGGCGGTCCTTATCCCTCGCAGCGGATCCGGGCCTCGCACGCGCCGAAGGGGCTCCGCGCCCTGAGCACCGTGTCCCCGTGGACCTCGACGATAGCCAGGGCCTCGCCGTAATAGGTGTCGCAGTCGCTGTCAAGATAGCTCTTTTCGTAATAGGGGCAGGCCGATCCCAGGGCTCTGAGGATGCCGCCGGTCACGTCCACACGGATGATGCTGCGCGCCGTGGGCTTCACCGTGCCCTTTTCGTCCGTGTACTTCAGCCGCACGAAGGCCAGGTGCCCTCTTTTGACGGTATCCGCATCCGGCACCGCCCGGAGGATCGTCTCCTCCCCGGCGCTCGCGAGGCTGTCCCGCCCGATCCTGTTTCCTTCGCTGTCATAGGCGACAGCCTCCACGGTGCCGTTCTCGTAGGGCACTTTGAAGGTGAACACGCAGTTTCTGCCCATGGCCTTTTTCCCGGCGGTCTTCCCGTTCACTTTCAGTTCCACCGCCGCGGCCCGGGCGTACACTTCCACCACCGTGGGCCGCCCCTCGCAGCCGCGCCAGCTCCAGGAGGGCATGGCGTTGGTCATTTTCCAGGCGCTGGGGGAGTGCTTCCCCTCGTGGCAGGGGGGCCGCACGGCGATGAAGGGCCCCTTCGTAAGGTCAAAAGCCACCCGGGTGTACAGGGCCTCGCCCAGGGGTTTGCCCGTCAGGTCGATCCTTCCGGACCCGGCGGCGATCCATCCCGGGCCGTTGTCAAAGCGCGGGGCGTAATCGGCGTACTCCCAGGCGCCGATGCCCACCTCGCCCAGGTAATCGATGCCGGCCCACACGAAATCGCCGATCAAACGGGGCTCGTCCTTGGCCAGTTCCCAGAACTTGTAGGCGTCGAAGCAGAAGGTCTCGCTGCCCAGGATCAGCCGGTCCGGATAATTCCTCAGGTCTTTTTTGTACCGTTTCTCGCCGTAGTTGTATCCGGCGATGTCCATCACGGCGAAAGCGTCCCGGGTCTTCAGGTCGGATCCGCGCAGGGCCGCGCCGGTCTTCATGAAGCCCGCGCCCATCAGGCCCGCCAGATCGTTGAAAAACTTGCTGCCCGTGGCGCTCTCTTTGGTCTTTTTGCCCTCAGCCTTCGCCTTCAGGTTCCTTTCGGCTTCCTTCGCGGCTTTCTCGTCGGAGTACTGGCCGAAACCGATGGCGTTCAGGAAGTTGAAGAAGATATTGATGCCGCAGGTCACGGGGCGGGTGGGATCCAGTCCGTGAAGGTATTCGGTCATCTCCTTCGCCAGGGCGATGCCCCTCTTCTGGGCGGTCTCCGCCACCTCGTTCCCCGTGGAGTACAGGATCACCGAGGGGTGGTTGAAGTCCTTTTCCGCCATATCCTTCAGGTCCTGCTTCCACCATTCATCAAAATAGTCCACGTAGTCGTGCAGGGTCTTGTGGATGTACCAGTGGTCGATGTACTCGTCCATCACCAGCATGCCCAGCCGGTCGCAGATATCAAGAGCGGTCTTGGAGCAGGGGTTGTGGGCGGACCTGACGGCGTTGTAGCCGTTCTCCTTAAGCAGGCGGACGCGGCGTTCCAGAGCGTCCGGGTCGCAGGCCGCGCCCAGGAGCCCGTTGTCGTGATGCACGCAGGCGCCCCGGAGGATCACGCGTTCCCCGTTGATCTGAAGGCCGTCCCTGCCCCAGGTGAGGGTGCGGGCGCCGAAGGTCGTGATCGCCTCGTCTTCCCGGAAGCACACCCGGCAGGTGTACAGCGCGGGATCGGACGGGCTCCAGGGACGGGCGCCGGGGAGGGTCAGGGTAAAGTCACGTTCCGTGCCGCTCGCGGCCGCGATCATCGCCCTGTCATCCAGGATCTCCACGGTGACGGGACCCTCGCCCTGTGTCGATACGGTCACCTCCACGGTGACGGGATCGACGGACAGGGTGCGGATCCTCACCCCGTTGATGTGGATGTATTCCTCAGGGCCGGTCCAGAGGGCCACGGGCCGATAGATGCCCGCGCCGGAATACCAGCGGGAGTTGGGCTGGTCGGCGTTGCGCGCGATGACCTCCACCCGGTTGGCCCCCTCGGTGAAGAGACCGTCGCAGTCCACGTAGAAATTCGTGTACCCGTAGGGACGGAAGGCCGCGTCGGTGCCGTTGATCCTCACTTCCGCCAGGCGGTACACGCCCTCGAACTCCAGCACATTGTGCCTTCGCGCTTCCTCGGCCGTGAGGGTGAACGCCTTTTCGTACAGGTAGTCGTGCCCCTCGAACCAGCCCACGTTGAGCCCGCCCAGGGCGTCGGATGACCTTTTCTCCCGGAGCATCGCGTCGTCCGGCACGCGCACGGGCACGCCTTTCCCGGGGTCGTTCAGATGTCGGCAGGTCCATCCGGAACAAAAATCAGTGCGCCTCATATGTCAGTGAGTTCCTTTCCGATCGTCGTGGTGTATCCTTCCGGTGCCGGGGCAAAACGGGGCTGTTGCACAGCCCCGCGCACGAAAATCTGACGATTTCCGTGCGATGTCTTCAGAGGTATGAACCCTTCACCGATCC
>CACZOZ010000414.1:0-7191 GCA_902782865.1 uncultured Eubacteriales bacterium | reverse complement strand
GTAATAGCGCCTGAGAGGGCGCAAGCTAGTAATCCAGGGCAAGGCCCGCATATGAAAAGCCACCGGCTGTGCCGGTGGATGTTTACTTTCGCTTCCGGCGATACAGGGGTGCCTGTATTTGCCGCAGACCCTCTTCAGGGATCGTTCAGGCCCCGGATGATGCCGGTGACCTGCCGATGGTAAGAAATATCTTTCCACAGCGACGCGTATTGAGGCGCGCAGAAGTTCGACTGGCAGCAGAACGCGTAGCCGTATCGGCGGGCCAGCTTCGCGGCGATCAGGCCGGCTTCTTTGATCATGTCCCATCCGAGCAGGGGATGCTGCGCCCACATGATGCTGCCCCAGCCCTCGGTGCAGCCGACCGGGATATGATGCTCCTTCCCGATCGCCGCAGTCGCGGCGATGCGCTCTTCGAGCCATTCGGCGCACGCCGCGCGGTTTTTTTCCCAGGCGGCGTGGATCTCGTCGCCGATCCGCTCAAAATCGATGTCGGGCGGCGGCAGCCGCTTACCCGTCAGATAGCCGTCGAGCCTCTTTTCCCGGATCATCGGTTTATCGCCGAAATGTGCGATCGCGTCCCGGTACCGGGTGCTGTCCAGGAACCGGCACGGCGCGTCCTCGGCCCACAGGTGGACGTCCAGGAAATCACAGTCCTCATAGTCCGCGTGCATTTGGGTAAAGCTCCTGTCCCCGCTCACGCCGAAGGGCATCCCGGGCCAGCGGCGCCGCAGCTCCCGCAGCACCGTGCCGTAGTACCGCCGCACGAAAGCGGCCTGCTTTTCCGGCGTCCGGAGCTCTTTCAAACGCCCGCCCAACCAGGGATAGACGGCGCCGAAGGGGATCTCGTTCTGCACGTCCACGCCGATGACCGGCCCGAGGCAGCCGCTGCGTTCCAGGAAGCGCAGGGTGTCGTCCCAGATGCGCACGTGGTCCCCTTCGCCCTTCAGCCATTCGTTGCGCGGCTCGGCGGTGGGCTTCAGCCAGGTGGACAGGAGCACGCGGATGCGCCTCGCCTCGCATTTTTTCAGGAAGTCAACGATGTCCTTCCGGGGATCGATGTATACCGTCCAGGGGCTGCCCCACTGGGCGAAGCCGTACCAGTGGAACCCGAAGCCGGCCGGGTCCAGGAAGCGCTCTGAAACGGTATCGTCGGGCGCGCCGGAGATCATGTGGGGGAAGGCGTCGATACGCACCGCGTTGTAGCCGCGCCCGGTGAGCTCGTCCAGGGCCTTGTCAAAGCTCTCGAAGCCGCCGCCGTCGTAGCGCCGCCGCAGCCAGGAGGAATCCCACATCGTGATCGCCAGGGGCTCTGTCAGCCGATCCATCCTCATTTTTTTCCTCTCCGAAAGCCGGGCCGCACCTGATCGAACCGGGCTCTTTTACGCATCTCTGCGGGCAGGCGGCAGCGGGGCGGCTTTTCTAAGGCCGTTCCACGACGGGATATACGTCAAAGGGCTCGTCGTGGATGTCGCAGTAGGCCATCCAGGTGTGGATATCGTCGCCCTTCATCCTGAGCGTCCGCTTTTCCCCGTCAAGGGGCGTGAACCATTCCTCCGGCCGTTCGGGGTCGAAGCGGACGGTCAGCGGGTTCGGCGCGCCCAGAACGGCGTACAGCAGGGGGCCGTACTCCACCGCCCGGCGCTCCTTGCGGGGGATCTCCTCCCCGCCGGTATACTTTGAAGTCCGGAACGTGAAGGGGAAGTCCTTTTCGAAGACATCGCCCGCGGCGGCGCCCTCGTATTTCTCGTAGTACGATCTTCCGTCCGGCGCGGCCCAGCGCGGGATCCGCAGTTTCAGCGTGAAGGGCTTGTCGGCTCCGGTCACGGTGATCCTCACGCGCCCGCTGTCCGGCAGGCCGGTCTCCGTCCGGAGGGAAACGCCGTTGGGGAGCTCCGCCTCGCTGGAGGCGTATATGTCGCAGTAAACGGTATCGGCGTCGTACATGTACAGGAACTGGGGCGTTAGCCCGCACAGCCGCGTGCCCAGGGAGGCGCAGCAGGTGGCCCGGTCCAGGTACCGCCAGTCCTTGTTCTGCTGCAGATAGTTGAAGTAGTGGAAGCCCCGGTCCCCGACCTGGGCGGCCAGGAGCATGTTGTACAGGGAGTTTTCGATCTCGTCGGTATAATGGGCGTTGTCCGGCTCCAGGCGGTGCATGCGCTGGTTCAGAAGGATCCAGAAGTTGGTGGAGCACAGTTCGTTGTAGTGATGCTTCCTCGACAGCCAGTAGCACCCGGGATAGAACTCGTCCTGCTCGCACATGGCGATGCCGCCGCCCACGTGCTGCCACTTGTCCTCGTACATTTTAAGGGCGCTTTTGACCGCGAGCAGGTATTTTTCCTCTCCGGTGACCCGGTACAGGTCGCAGTACGCCTCGAGCGACGTCAAAAGCGTGGAGTGGGGGTGGTTGCCCGGGTGGTCGTATATCGCCCGGTGGTCCCCGGCGATGAGCTGGTCCAGCCACCAGTCCTCCTGATAGTACTTGAGCGCCGTGGCGATGTCCTCCCGTATGCCGGCGGGGGAGTCGTACAGCCGCGTCTGGGCCAGGATCCCCTGGAAGCCGAGGTTCATGTCCTTCACGTAGGGCAGGACCTCGCTTTTATTGAAGGCGTCGCCCATGCCCCGGGCCAGATCGAACGCGTCCTTTTCCCCGGCGTATCCGGCGTCCAGCAGCCCGAAGGTCAGCCAGGCCCGGGTGTAGTTGGGGTACTCCTTCGTCCTGAAAGTCTCCCGGTCCACCGGCAGCAGGAAGCCGTCCGGCTCCCGGTATTCCGTAAGTTCGTCCAGGACCGCCCGGACTTCGGCGCGCAGCGCAGGGTCCTCCGTCCACATCAGGCTGGTGCCGGCGCCCATCAGGAACTCCCCGACGGTCTGCCCGTGAAGATTGTTCTCGAAATGTCCGTCCCCGCAGGCGTACGGCGCCCCGGGGGCCTGCCTGCCCGCGTGGACGCGGTACCAGTACAGCATCCGGTCCGGGTCGAACCCCTTCAGGAAGCTCAGATTATCGTCAAAAGCTTTTTTGAGACGGCCGGATGTCAAACGTATCCCGGACACGGGCACGTTCAGAAGATAAGGGCGGCGGTACTTCAGCATACTTTATTTCTCCTGTGGATACGGATCTGTTTTCGCGCGGCGCTATCTGAACAGTTTATACGGGATGCCGGACCGGTCGAACACATCGCAGTGCGTTTCCGGTTTTTTGTCCTCGTCGAAACCGGGATCGTATTTCATCCCGACCATTTCGTATTTGGCGCCGGCCGCGCGCTGATAGGGGAGGATCTCCACCCGGATCAGGCGCTTTGCGTTCCGGGCCAAACCGGCCACGGTTTCGAAATGTTCTTTAAAGTCGTTGACTCCCGGTATGACGGGCATGCGGATGATGAACGGCGTATCGCCTTCGCAGAGCATATGCATATGCCTGAGGATCTTCTCTTGCGGAACGCCTGTCCAGAACAGATGGGCCCGCTCATCGGAGATCTTCCAGTCCATCATGATCAGACCGCACCGGTCCATCGCCGCGGCAAAGACGTCGTCGGGAGCATAGCCGCTCGTCTCGACGGCCGTATGGATGCCCGGCAGGAGCCCGATCACTTCCCGGACGAACGGCCACTGCATCAGCGGCTCCCCGCCCGAAAAAGTGACGCCTCCGCCGCTTGAAGAATAGACATCCGCGTCCTTATTGAGGCGCTGCGCCAGCTGCTGCGCCGTCCATTCGGCGCCGACGATCCTTCTGTATCCGCCCCGGCAGGCCGCGACGCACCGGCCGCAGGCGACGCACCGGTCTTGATGCTGGCACACTTCGGCGCAGGCGCCGCAGCGGACACAGGCGGCTTTGCTGACCATCAGCTGGGGCCCGGGGGACAGTCCCTCCGGATTATGGCACCACCTGCATCTGAGAGGGCAGCCTTTCATGAAGACCGTCGTCCTGATCCCGGGCCCGTCGAACACGGCGAATTCCTTGATATCGAAGATCGTGCCCGTCATACCTGCAGTTCCGCCCTGCGGATGATGTGATCCTGATAGCATTTGTCCAGTTCCACGAAGTATCCGCTCCAGCCCCACACCCGGACGATCAGGTTCCGGTAGTTTTCCGGATGCCGCTGCGCGTCGATCAGCCGTTCGCGGTTGACGGTGTTCAGCTGCATCTGATGGCCTCCGCGCCGGATGAACAAACGCACGAGCTGGGCCACTTTGGTGATGGCTTCATCCTGTGTGAACACGCTGTCGGAAAACTCTATCGTCAGGGGCCCGCCGTTGATCACGCGCGTGAGATCCGGTTTGGTAAAGGATTTGATCAGCGATACGGGGCCGTTGAGCTTTATGTTCAGGGACGGCGAGTAATTGGCGGGGAGCGGGACTCCCGCCTCGCGTCCGTCCGCGGTGGCCCCCAGTTCGTTGGCATGGAAGATATAGTACATGGCGCTGCCGGTCCCGGCACGGATGATGCCGCCTCTTTCGTTCCGAAGGCCCTGAATGGCGTCGGCGAAGGTATTAAGCAGCCATACGGCATACCGGTCGGCCGCGTCGTCGTCGTTCCCCATTTTGGGGCAGCCGTATTTGAGCAGCTCGTGCAGCTCGTCGTATCCGTGGAAATCGGCTTTCAATGCCGCGGTCAGTTCTTGCGGAAGGATGCCGCCGCCGAACACGGCCTTGTCCACTGCGGCCAGCATATCCGCTGCGGGTGCCAGCCCGGTCCCGTGCAGGCCCCAGTTATTGTATTTGCTGCCGAGAGAAATGTCCTTTTTATCCTCCAGACAGTCGTCGAAAAACAGGGAAAGGTACGGGGAGGGGATGATATACAGGTTTTTGCGTTCCGCGACCGTTTCCCGGACGGATGAAAAGATGCGCTCCTTCACGCGCTCCTGCAGCTGCCGCATATCCGCGCAGGCTTTAAGATCGTTCCTTACGGCCGCATCCACGATATTGGCGAACGGAAGCGCCCCGATATTGGGGATCTCCATGGCGCGGCCGGGGATGATGAACTCCCAGCATGCGGCCATGGCGTAATTCCGCGCGTCTTCGGGCGCGTACCCCAGTTTTTCCAGCGCCGGGACGGCCACGTCGTCGTTCTCATACTGCGGGAAGCCCAGGCCGAGCCTGGTCAGTTGGGTCCCCTTCTCGAATATCTCCAGAGGCGTGTCCCGGCCGACCCGCAGGTTGATCTTAGGATCGATGAGTTTCAGTTCGCCGCAGGCTTCCAGGCACATGTCCGAAAGCATATCGTATCCGTCGCTGCCGTCCGGCCGGACGCCGCCCAGCACGATGCTCTGGCCGTTGTCCCCCTGCTGCATGCCGGGATACAGATCGCTGTCCCGGTTGCAGCTGAGGAAGAAGGCTTCCAGCAGTTCGAAAGCGCTGTCCCGCGTTTCTCTCCCGGCGTCAAGATCCTCCCGCAGATAGGGCATCATGTACTGATCGAACCGGCCCAGCGTGTTATGATAGTCCCCCTCGCACCACATGCAGTAGTGCAGGATGCGCAGGGACTGAAGGGCTTCCCTGAATGTCCGGGCGCCGTACGCCGGCACCTGTTTCAAAACATCTGCGAGGTCATGGAGCCCCTGTTCGCGGGCGGCCGCCTCATACCGGCGGGTCAGATCGAGCACGGCGTCGATGCAGGTCCGCATCGATGTGTGATAGGGGTGCTCCGTCAGCTTGCCGCGATAAAAAAGCAGGCCGTGTCTGATGATCTTGCCGTAATCGGGCGACAGATTGCTGACGGTCCCCGATTCGTGGATGTAATGGGCGGACCGGACGGCCGACCATTCCTCCCCGTCATAGATCATGGGGAGGTTCGGGACTGTCCGGGTGAACGCGATGATCTCGTCCGGGAAAAACACCGGCGTCTCCAGGGCGAGCGCGGTCTTCAGCCGCAGCGCCGTTCTCAGGTGATCGGGCAGATCCCGGCCGCGGTAAGCGGCTCCGATCCCGTCCGGCAGCGCGATGCGAAAAGCATGGTGCTTCTTTTCCCATTGATATGATTTCAAAGAAAGGAGCCTGTCAGTCATCGTCTGCTCCTTTGTTAAATACGGTCAGCCGATTGTCTCCCAGTTTTTCTGATAGTTCAGAAGGCAGGCGGACACGCCGCTGTCCACGACCAGACTGGTGCCGGTGACGGTACGGCTGTCGGGGCCCGCGAGGAAAAGGGCGGCCTTTGCGATGTCCTCGGGATAGGATTCCCGGCCGATGGGCCAGTTGGCGCGGCGGGCTTCTTTTTCCTCCTCGGTCTGCTCCAGGAATTTCTGGTTCACGATGGCTCCGGCGATCAGGCAGTTGACCCGGATGCCGTACTTGCCCAGTTCGTAGGCGGCGTTGCGCGAGAGCACCTCGATGCCGCCCTTGGATATGGCGTAGGGGATCCGGTTGGGCAGGGCGCCGCGGGAATGGACGGAGCCGATCAGGACGATGCTGCCCTGGACTTTGGCCTCTATCATCAGCTTTGCCGCACACTGGGTGCCGAAGAAGTACGCCTTGGTGTTGCTGTCCATGATGAAGTCGTATTCTTCCTCGGTGGTGTTCAGGATGTTTTTGTAGCGGCAGGCGGCGGTGGCGTTCGCGATGAAGCAGTCGAGGCGGCCGAAATGCTCCTTCACCTGTCCGAAGGCCGCCTGAGTCTCGCTGACGGAGCTGGGCGTCATCCGAACGGACATCACGTCCGCGTCCGGCGCGATGTCCCGGACGCTTTTCGCGGCGTTCCCGCCCTTGACCGCGTCCCGCGACGTGATCACGATATCATAGCCGCTCTTTGCGAAGACCTTCGCGCATGTGAGCCCGGTATACTGGGTCGCGCCGGTGATCATCACTACGGGCCTTTTCGTGCTCATGGCTTTCATCCCTTTCCGTAAATCATTCCTGGCCTTTTCCGCCCGGGAGCGAAGCGAGAGGAAAAGGCGTTTTGTCGATCAAATGGAGTTTCCGTTTGATCGAAGGCTGTGAAACAGCCGTCAGACCATCAACAAAGTACGGCAGGACTCTTGGGGAGTATGAGGGGACCGCAGTCCCCTCATGGGCAATCCGCAGGCGGCGGCGTGTACGTCGCGGGGGTCCGGAGCGCCCGGAAAACCTGCCCTTGGGCCGGTTTTCAGTGGAGGACGGGCCGGAAGGCCCCGGGCAAGGCAGCTGAAAGCTGCTTTCTCTATCGATTTCTGGCCGTAAAATGAGCGTTTCAGGCGTTCCTGAACGCATGAAATGCCATTT
>CACZOZ010000413.1:0-11053 GCA_902782865.1 uncultured Eubacteriales bacterium | reverse complement strand
CGGTGAAAATGGCCGACGGGATCTGCAGAGCCGTGGAAATGATGATGACGCTCATGCAGTTGGGCAGGATATGCTTGCGGATGATCCGCCCGGGCTTCGCGCCCATGGCCCTGGCCGCCAGGACATACTCGTTGTTCTTGATGGTGAGGATCTGGCCGCGGACGAGGCGGGCCATGCCGACCCAGTAAAGCAGGCCGAACACCACGAACATGGACAGCATGTTCGTGCCGATACTGGCCAGGGCCGTGTTCTGCAGGCTCTGCCCCAGCACCTGATCGAGCACCACGGACAAAAGGATCACCATCAGCGTATCCGGCAGGGAGTAGATGATATCCACGATGCGCATCATGATCAGGTCCGTCCTGCCGCCCGCGTAACCGGCGATGGAGCCGTAGAGCAGGCCGATGATCAGCACGATCAGGGAGGCGAAGAAGCCCACCGCCAGGGAGACCCGGGCGCCGTAGATCACGCGGATGAAATAGTCCCGGCACAGTTCATCGGTCCCGAAAATATGGGGGAAGATCGTCTGCCCCTCGTCGATGGCGCTCTGCTCCATCTTGGAGTAAGTGAAGGGCAGCATGTTCTTGGCGCTCTTGTCGCGCTTGCCGTTGACAGTGACCATATCGGAATACTTGTACGGCACGATCATGGGCGCCACGAGGATCGTGACGAGGATGATCAAAAGCACGATCATGGAACCGACGGCCAGCGGGTTCCTGAACAGCTTGCGCATGCCGTCGCGGAAGAAGGTCGTGCTCTCCCGCATGACCTCCTGCTGGGCCTTTTCCTCATCGGTAGCCGGCTCGAACATGGCCGCGTCCAGCTGCAGGCTGAAGGGCCGCTTTTTCGGCGGGATATTGGGATCGAACTCAGTCATTGCCCTCAGCCTCCTTTAATCAAAATCGATCCTGGGATCCACGAGCTTGTAGACCAGGTCACTGATCAGGGTCATGGTCACCATCAGGGTCGCCAGGAAGATCGTTGTGCCCATGATCATGGGATAGTCCCTGTTGGTGATGCCCTGGACGAACTTGGTGCCCAGGCCTCCCGTGGTGAATACGCTCTCCACCACCATGGACCCGGTCAGGATGTAAGCCGTCATGGGGCCCACATAGGTGATCACCGGGATCAGAGCGTTGCGCAGCGCGTGCTTGAAGATGATCAGCCAGCGCTTGACGCCCTTGGCGCGGGCGGTGCGGATATAATCCTGCCCCAGCACGTCCAGCATGGAGGTCTTTGTAAGGCGCGTGATATAGCTCATCGGGGACAGCATCAGCGCGATCACCGGCAGCACGTAGGACTGGTTGCTGGTGGAGAAGATCGGGAACCAGTTGAGCTGCAGGCAGAACACCAGCAGAAGGAGCGTGGCCATGATGAAGCTGGGCACCGCCACGAACAGCGTGGTGAAAAAGATGATGACGCGGTCCGCCACCTTCCCGCGGTTCAGAGCAGCGACAGAACCCAGGATCACGCCGATGAGGATCGCCGCCACCGCCGCGTAGCCGCCCAGCTTCGCGGAGATCTGGAAGGACTCGAAGATCGTGGTGGAGATCTCGCGGCCGGTCTTGGTCGAGATGCCGAAATTGCCCTGCATCAGGCCTTCAAGATAGAGCAGGAACTGCTTCCCGACGGGTTCGTTCAGGTGGAAGCGCTCCTCGAGCACCGCCTGGACCGCCGCGGAAGGCGCCTTTTCCTTGGAGAAGGGGCCGCCGGGGATGGCGTTCATGGCGAAGAACGTGATGGCGGCGATGATGAACACCGTCAGCAGCGCCAAAAGGATACGCTTGCAGATATACCGGCCCGTGTCGTTGGTGAACAGCATCGCGCCGGCGATCAGAAGAAGCGTCACGCCCAGGAGGATCTTTTCAGTCAGGATCGGCAGAGTGAACCACCCGATAATAAAAACAGTCACCACGGAGACCGCGGCAACGATCAGATGTCTCTTTCTGCGATTGGTTTCGGTCGCATCCATTCCGATTTACTACCTTCCGTGTCACAATAATACGGCACATTCCAAAAAATGTACTGCTGATTTTAGTCGATTAAAGCCCGCCTTGTCAAGAAAGCGGGCCTGTGTTCGGAGAAGTATGTTGTATTTTTGTTGTTTTTTTGGTGTATCCGAGGCGGTGTGCCCCTCAAACGTTTTCCCTTATGCCCTCCGGATCCGCGGCCGCGCCGTAGATGGCCCGGTACTGGGTGGGCGTCAGGTTTTTGTATCCCCGGAAGACCCGGTTGAAAGAGGCGACACTGCCGAAACCCGATTCCGCCGCGATCTCGTGGATCGGCTTCCGGGAGTATATCAGCAGATCCGTCGCCGCCGCCAGGCGCTTGCGGGTGAGGAACTCCGTATAACTGGTGCCGGAGAACTGCTTGAAGATCCTGGAAAAATAGTATTTGGAAAAACCTGCGAATGACGCCACATCCTCCAGGGAGATATCGTCCCTGTAGTGCTCGTTGATGTACGTCAGGGCGCTGTTCATGATCTCCGCGTCGATGACCGAGCCGCCGGAAACGCTCTCGGGCGCCCTCTGGGCCAGGTAGCGCCGTCCCAGGATCACGTACATCTGCATCAGGTAGGAATAGCACTGGGTGTTCCACAGGGGCTTCTTCTCGAAATAGCAGCTCACCACCCGCATCAGCAGATCCGCCGCTTCCCGCGCTTCCCCCTCCCTCAGGTAGATCGGTTCCCGGAGCATATCGTTGATGTCGGGCATGTCCCGAAGGCTGATGAACAGGTTGGGCTCGAACAGGAACAGATAGCGCTGCGTCTCCTCGGGCTCGGTCAGCTCATGGGGACAGCCGGAGGGCACGATCAGGATCTCCCCGGGCCGGACGCTGCAGGTCCTATCCCCGAGCCTGTAAACGGACACCCCTCTCAAGGGCATGATGATCTCCACGGCGGAATGGACATGGTTGTCATAGTGGGCCGCCACATCAGAAGACCAGATGCGGATGGAGGAATGCTCCACATAGGAAACATATTCCTGTTTCCCCTGCAGGATGCGGAACCCGTCCGGAAAGCGCCTGCGCTCCTCCTCGTTGACGATCTTTCTTTTAGCCATCGTCGATCATCCTGCGGAAGAAAGTCAGTTGGGCGTGTTCTTCAGGATCACGTCGTGGCTGCCGCCCTCCACGATGGAGGTGGAGGACACGACGGTCAGACGGGCCTTCTGCTGCAGCTCGGGGATGGACAGGGCACCGCAGTTGCACATGGTGGAGCGGACCTTGTGCAGCGTCATCTGCACGCCTTCGGCCAGGGGGCCCGCATAGGGCACGTAGCTGTCCACGCCCTCCTCGAAGCTGAGCTTCTGCGCGCCGCCCAGATCGTAGCGCTGCCAGTTGCGGGCGCGGTTGGAGCCCTCGCCCCAATACTCCTTCACGTAGCTGCCGTTGATCCTCAGCTTGGCGCTGGGGCTCTCATCGAACCGGGCGAAATAGCGGCCCAGCATCACGAAATCGGCGCCCATGGCCAGGGCAAGGGTGATGTGGTAATCATGTACGATGCCGCCGTCGGAGCAGATGGGCACATAGATGCCCGTCTCCCGGAAATATTCGTCCCGCGCCGCGGCTACCTCGATGACCGCCGTGGCCTGCCCCCGGCCGATGCCTTTCTGTTCGCGGGTGATGCAGATGGAGCCGCCGCCGATGCCGATCTTGACGAAATCCGCCCCGGCGCGCGCCAGGAACATAAAGCCGTCCCGGTCCACCACGTTGCCAGCGCCCACCTTGACCTTATCGCCGTAGGTGTCGCGGATCCACTTGAGCGTGTCCGCCTGCCACTGGCTGAAGCCCTCGGAGGAATCGATGCACAGCACGTCCGCGCCGGCCTGAAGGAGCGCCGGTACGCGGTCGCGGTAATCCCGGGTGTTGATCCCGGCGCCCACGATATAGCTCTTGTTGCCGTCCAGGAGCTCGTTGACGTTCTCCTTATGGCTGTCATAGTCCTTGCGGAAAACGATATACTTAAGGTGCCCTTCCTTGTCCACCAGGGGCAGGGTGTTGATCTTGTGCTCCCAGATCAGATCATTGCATTCCCTGAGGCTGGTATCCTCGGAGGCGGTGATGAGCTTTTCGATGGGAGTCATGAACTCCGTGACCTTCAGATCCGGAGACATACGGCTGACGCGGTAATCCCTGGACGCGACGATCCCCATCAGGATCCCGTTGGGCGTACCGTCCTGAGTGATGGCGACAGTGGAATGGCCGGTGATCTCCTTGAGACGAAGCACGTCCCGGAGCGTCGCCGTGGGCGGCAGATTGGAATCACTGGTCACGAAGCCCTTTTTGTAGCTCTTGACCCGGTGCACCATAGCGGCTTCCTCTTCGACCGTCTGGGAGCCGTAAATGAAGGCCACGCCGCCCTGCCGGGCCAGCGCCACCGCCAGCCGGTCGCCCGACACGGACTGCATGATCGCGGAGACCATCGGGATCTTCATTTTAAGGGGGCATTCCTCCCCTTTCGAAAAGCGCACCAGCGGCGTTTCAAGGTTGACAGCCGATGGGATGCATTCGGAGGATGAGTATCCCGGGACCAGAAGGTATTCGCCGAAAGTACGGGAAGGAGCGTCGAAATAGTATGCCATAGTGCCTCCTTTTACATGTGGTGAAGGTCCGCGAAGTCCGTACAAGGGTCCATTTAATATTAGGCCAGACGGCCGGGAAAGTCAATCAAAATCCACCGGTCCGCCCGCTTCGCGGTCACTCCTCCAGCCGGTCCGTGATGTCGTCCATCAGATCATCCAGGGCCTCCAGTCCCTCCACCCAGTCCAGATACTCCTCGCTCTCATCGTCCTCCGGCTCCTGGGTGAGCACATCGTCATACAGGTCCTTCAGGCGGCCGAGGAGACCGAGGAGCTCCTCCCGGGTCATATCATCGATATCCCCGCTGAAACCGGGCAGTATCTCAAAGTTGCCGTGTTCCTCGCTCATCATTGCTCCCTCCCTGTCGACATGGGACCGGCAGCCTCTCCGACCGGATCGGATGGCTGCCGGAAAATGATCACAGGATATAGCGGCGCACATCCCGTTCCGCCGCAGTTTTCACATGCTTGAGCACATAGTCGCCGGTGATCTCAAGCTCCACTTCGGGCATATTCTCTCCGCCCGCGTTGAAGGAGATATCCTCCAGGAGCTCCTCAAAAACGGCATGGAGCCGCCGGGCCCCGATGTCCTCATCCGCCTCATTGGCCAGCATGGCGATGCGGGCGATCTCGTCCAGGGCCTCGTCGGTAAAGCTGAGGCGCACCTTATCCACCTCGAGAAGCGCGGCGTACTGGCGGGTGAGAGCGTTGTCCGTCTTGGTGAGGATCATTTTGAAATCCTCCCGGGTCAGGCTCTTCAAAGTGACGTGCACCGGGAATCGGCCCTGGAGCTCGGGGATCAGATCCGTCACCCGGGCCACCTGGAAAGCGCCGGCCGCGATAAAGAGCATATAGTCCGTGCGGACCGCGCCGTATTTCGTGTTGACCGTGCTGCCCTCCACGATGGGCAGGATGTCCCTCTGCACGCCCTCGCGGGACACGTCGGGACCGCTGCCCGCGCCGCCGCGGCCGGCGATCTTGTCGATCTCGTCCAGGAACACGATGCCGCTCTGTTCCGCCCGGCGGACCGCCTCTTCCTTGATGGCGTCCTCGTCGATCAGGCGCTCGGCTTCCTGCTCGATCAGCACTTTCCGGGCATCCTTTACTTTCATTTTGCGCATCTTGGTGCGCTTGGGCATCATGTTGCCCATCATGTCCCCGATACTGATGGAGGCACCGCCCACTTCCAGCTGCGGGGCTTCCTCTTCCACCTCGATCTCGATCTCCGCTTCCTCCAGCTCGCCCTGCGTCAGACGGGCGAGGGTATCCTGCTCCCGGCTGCTCAGGCGGAGCCGCTCCTCTTCGGTCATCTCCGGTTCCGTCTTGCGGCCCAGGAGCACGTCCAGGGGATTGGAAGCCTGCTTTTTGCCGGGGTTGGCCAGAAGCGACGCCAGACGGCTCTCCGCGAAGGCCTCGGCCTTGGAGCGGACCCGGTCGGTGTGCTCACGGCGCACCATGCGGACGGCGTTCTCCGTCAGGTCCCGCACGATGGACTCCACATCCCGGCCCACATAACCCACTTCCGTGAATTTGGTGGCTTCCACCTTCACGAAGGGGGCCTTGACCAGCTTGGCCAGCCGGCGGGCGATCTCGGTCTTGCCCACGCCGGTGGGGCCGATCATCAGGATATTCTTGGGGTAGATCTCTTCCCGCATCTCGTCCGGAAGCATGCTCCTGCGGTACCTGTTGCGCAGGGCGATAGCCACCGCTTTCTTGGCTTCCTCCTGGCCGATGATGTAGCGGTCCAGTTCCCTGACCACTTCCCGGGGCGTCAATTCAGGCATTTCAGACATCCTCCACGATGATATGGTCGTTGGTGTACACGCAGATGGACGCCGCGATCTGAAGGGCCTTTTCGGCGATATCGTGGGCGCTCATGTCCGTGTTGTGGTACAGGGCCCGGGCCGCGGCCAGGGCGTAATTGCCGCCGGAACCGATGGCGATGACCCCGTCGTCCGGCTCGATGACCTCACCCGTGCCGGACACGATCAAAAGCTTGTCCTTATCCGCCGCGATCAGCATGGCGTCCAGCTGACGGAGGCCTTTGTCTCCCCGCCAGTCCTGCGCCAGCATCACCGCCGCGCGCTCCAGGCTGCCGCCGCACTGGGTCAGCTTGTCCTCGAAGCGCTGGCAGAGGGAAAAGGCGTCCGCCACGGAGCCGGCGAAGCCCGTGACCACGCTGTCATGATAGATGCGGCGCACCTTGCGCGCCGTCCCCTTGAAGATCGTATGCTCTCCCATGGTGACCTGCCCGTCGCCGGCCACGGCCGTTTTGCCGTCGCGCCGGACCGCGCAGATCGTCGTTCCTCGGAATCCTGTCATATCATTCACCTCACTGTACATCATCAAAGCATCCGGTACCGTATCCGGAAAGGATCTCCCCGATCTTTTCAAAAGACTGCCGGGCCGTCTTTTCAAGGCGTGCCTGCTTATCCCCGCCGCCCACGGCCCCCTCCATCAGGGAGAAGGTGATGTTCATGGGCTGGAAATGCCGGTTGGCCGCCGCCACGTAATATCCCAGCGCCCCCAGGGCCGTCCCACGGGTAAAGGGAGGCGGCGTCATCCCGCTCACCTCGGCTGCCAGGCTGACGCCCGTGACCAGCCCGCTGGCCGCGCTCTCCACGTAGCCTTCCACGCCCGTGATCTGACCGGCGAAATACAGCCCGTCTCCGCCGATGAAGCGGTAGTGGTCGTCAAGCACCCCGGGGCTGTTGAGAAAAGTGTTCCTGTGCATGACGCCGTAGCGCTCGAACACCGCGTTCTCGAGCCCCGGGATCATGGAGAACACTCTCTTCTGCTCGGGAAATTTGAGCCTGGTCTGGAAACCGACGATATTGTAGGCGGTCTCGGCCGCGTCGTCCCGGCGCAGCTGGACCACCGCGAACAGATCCCCCTGGGGCCAGTGCCGCTTGAGCCCCGCCGCCTTCATCGGGCCGAAGGCAAGCGCCATCATGCCCCGGCGGGCCATGGATTCCACCGGCATGCACCCCTCGAACACACCGGATTCCTCAAACCCGTGGACGGGCGCCGTCTCGGCTTCCAGCAGCGCGTTCACGAAAGCAAAGTACTGCTCCCGGGTCATGGGGCAGTTCAGGTAATCGTCCCCGTCCCCCCGGTCGTACCGGGAAGCGCGGAACATTTTACTTTCGTCCAGGGAGTCCCTGGACACGATGGGCGCCGCCGCGTCATAGAAATTGAGCGCCGAGATGCCCGGCAGCTCCAGGATCTTTTCGCACAGGGCCTCGCTGACCAGGGGACCGGGCGCCAGGATGCACGGACCGGAAGGGATCGAAGTGACCTCGCCCGGGATCACCCGGATATTGGGATGCGCCGTCACCCGCTCGGTCACGGCCCGCGAGAACCCCACGCGGTCCACCGCCAGGGCCGAGCCCGCCGGGATGCGGTGCTCGTCGGCGCAGCGCATGATCAGGCTGCCCATCCGCCGCATCTCCTCCTTAAGGAGGCCCACGGCGTTCTGGACCCGGTCCGACCTTAAGGAATTCGAACAGACGAGCTCTGCGAAATCCGCCGAGTGATGGGCCGGGGTCATCCTGTCGGGCTTCATCTCCATCAGATCCACCCGGACGCCCCTTTCGGCCAGCTGCCAGGCCGCCTCGCAGCCCGCCAGACCGGCACCGACCACCGTCGCCTTACGCATTCCCGGCCTCCGTGTCCTCCTCCACCAGGCGCTTGTACCCGCAGGCCTTGTCCGCGCACAGATACCAGACGCCCTGTTTGTTGCTCTTGCGGATCATATACCCGCCGCACCGGGGGCAGGGATCCTTCACGGGCTGCTCCCAGGACACGAAATCACACTCCGGATATCTTTCGCAGCCCCAGAACTTGCGGTTCTTCCGGCTGATCTTTTCAAGAAGCTCCCCGCCGCAGACCGGACAGGGCACATGGATGTACTTCAGGACGGGCCGGGTATTGCGGCATTCGGGGAAGTTCGGGCACGCCAGGAACCGCCCGAAACGCCCGTTCTTGTACACCATCATGGCGCCGCATTCCTCACAGGGCACGTCGCTGACCTCGTCCTCCAGGCGGATCTTCTCCACCTCGCTCTCGGCCTTCTTGAGTTCCTTGTCAAAGCCCGGATAGAATTCCCGGAGCACCTGCTTCCAGTCCTCTTCCCCGACGGAGACGGTGTCCAGTTCCTTCTCCATATCGGCCGTGAATCCGATATCCACGATCTTCGGGAAATAATCGGTCATGAGCTGGTTGACCAGGTACCCCATCTCCGTGGGATACAGCCGTTTTTTCTCCCGGGTGATATAGCCGCGGGCCAGGATGGTAGTGATCGTGGGAGCGTAGGTGGAAGGCCTGCCGATGCCCTTTTCCTCCAGGGCGCGCACCAGAGAGGCTTCCGTATACCGCTGAGGAGGCTGCGTGAAATGCTGCTCCTCATTCACGTCCAGCAGCTCCACGCGATCCTTTTCCTTCAGGTCGGGGATCTTGGCGGCTTTTTCCGTCTGTTCGTCGTCGCTGCTCTCCTCATAAACGGAGGTGAAACCGGCGAAAGCTTTCTTCTCGCCGCTGCAGCGCAGGACGACGCTGCCGCCCGTCACGTCCACGGTCACGGTATCGTAGACCGCCGGGGCCATCTGGCAGGCCAGGAACCGGTTGTAGATCAGCCGGTAAAGCTTATACTGGTCATTGGTCAGGAAGCTCCGGATGCTCTCGGGCGTCCTTAAAACATCCGTCGGACGGATGGCCTCGTGGGCATCCTGAGCCGTGGCCCTGCCCTTGAACACATTGGGTTCCGGGGGCAGGAACCTGTCACCGTACTCCTGCCGGATATAGTCCCGCGCCGCGGCGACCGCTTCCTCGCTCAGGCGGGTGGAATCGGTACGGATATACGTGACCAGGCCCTGGGCGCCTTCTTTCCCGATCTCCACACCCTCATACAGGCCCTGGACCACCTGCATGGTCTTCTGGGTAGTGAAATTCAGCTTTCTGCCCGCCTCCTGCTGAAGGCTGGAGGTGGTAAAGGGCGGAGCGGGCTGCTTGCGTTTTTCGTTCTTTTTCACCTGAGTGACGGTATACTGCCCCGCGCGCACCAGCGCCGAGGCGGCATGGGCCTCCTCCGCGGAGCGGATCTCGGCCTTTTTGCCGTCGATCATGGCCAGACGCATCTCCACCGCGCTCCCGGCGCTCTTGCCGGCCAGGACCGCTTTCGCCGTGATGTACCAGTATTCCTCGGGGACGAATTCCTGGATCTCATTTTCCCGGTCCACCACCATGCGGGTCGCCACGGACTGCACCCGGCCGGCCGAGAGCCCCTTCTTGATCTTTTTCCACAGGAGGGGCGAGATCTGATACCCCACGAGCCTGTCCAGTGCCCGGCGGGCCTGCTGGGCGTCCACCTTGTTCATGTCGATCTCGCGGGGATGGGCCATGGCTTCCATCACAGCCTTTTTGGTGATCTCATGGAACTCGACCCGGCACTTATCCTTCAGGTCGATATTGAGCACCTGGGCCAGATGCCAGGAGATCGCCTCGCCTTCCCGATCAGGGTCGGTAGCCAGGTAGATCTTCGAAGCGGTCTTGGCTTCCTTCCTGATCCTGGCCAGCACATCGCCCCGGCCGTGGATCGTGATATACTTCATGGCGAAATCGTCGTCCACGTCCACACCGAGACGGGACTTGGGCAGGTCCCTGATATGGCCCTGGGAGGCCTCCACTTTATACCCCCGTCCCAGAAATCGGCTGATGGTCTTCGCCTTGGCCGGGGATTCAACAATTACCAGTTTAGTCGCGCTGGGCATTCGGTCTCCTCCAAAGAACGTATTGCCGCCGGCCCCATCGGAGCCAGAGCAGTTTAAAAGGATAGAATAAAAGCCGCCGGATGTCAAGAGCCGTCCGGAAAGCGGGCCTCACCGCCTGAGAGCGTACGCCCGGCCGCCCCGCTTTTCGATCCGGCCCTCCAGTTCCAGCAATGTCAGGGACGTATTGATCTCCTGCAGGCTCAGGCCCGTCTCATCCAGAAGCTCCTCAAAAGTCTTTTCTTCTTTTTCCAGAGCGCTCAGGATCGGGTCGGACCTGTCCTCTTCGCTCAGTCCCATCAGGTCCGAAAAGCTCACCTGTTTTACATCCCTGCGCCAGCCCATCCCGGAAAGGATATCCTCCCCGCCGGTACATATCCCGGCTCCCTCCTTCAAGAGCTGAAGGGGCAGCTCGCTCCCGGGCGCGTCCACATTGCCCGGCAGGGCGAAGATCTCCCTGCCCTGGCTGAGGGCGTGGTGGACCGTGGAGGCCGTGCCGCTCTTGCGCAAGGCCTCGATCAGAAGGACGGCGTCCGAAAGCCCCGAAATGATCCGGTTGCGGATGGGAAAATGATAGCCCAGAGGCTTCGCGCCCGGCGCGTACTCACTGATCACGGCGCCGCCGGAGGAAATGATCCTGTCCGCCAGGGAGCGGTTCTCCCCCGGATAGATGCCCGGCAGGCCGTTGCCCAGGACCGCGACAGTGAT
>CACZOZ010000412.1:0-7423 GCA_902782865.1 uncultured Eubacteriales bacterium | reverse complement strand
TGGCCCAGGGCGGGAATGGTCCTTGTCTCCGTCATTTTACACCGTCTGCAGGTCCGCGTTTCGGTGCCCTCGGTGGTGCAGCCGGGTTCCGTGGCGGTCTTCCAATTGCCCCAGTCATGGCCCAGGGCGGGGAGGGTCTGGGTCTCTTTGTGGGACCTGTCGTTGCGGCACTCGCGGGACTGTTCACCCGGCTGGGTGCAGGTGGGCTCTTTGGTGATGAGCCAGTTGCTCCATATGTGCCCGGTGGCGGGGATGGTCTCCGTCACGGTCTTTTTGCAGCCCTGGCATTCCCAGGTGATGGACCCGGGCTGGGTGCAGGTGGCCGGGGTGCGGGCTATCTCTTCATAGAGGTGCGGGCCCCTCTGCCCCGCGGGATTGACCGGACACTTGGAGGTGTCCGCCGGGTAGGCCAGGGCCGCGACGGCGGCTGACAGCACCAGGACGAAAGTCAGGGCCGCCAGAAGATAACGGTACTTTTTCATCTTGCTTAAGTCCCCCCTTTTTCACTTTTCCGGGGCCCGAAGGTCGTATCGGGCGGGTTCCCGGGCTCGATCTTTCACGGTTTGAGTCCGCACAGCGGTGTCTTTATATCCATTATAGCAAAAAAACGTCAAAAGACAAGCCGCGGGCCGTAAAGCCCGCGGCGGTATCGTTCGGAGCGTCACACCAGCAGCCCCATGCGGGACAAGGTGAAGATGAAGCCGAAGATGGTGAACAGGGAGGCGATGGTGCTCACGAACACCATCTGGCCGGCCAGAGGCCCGTCCCCGTTCATGTTGACGGCCATGGGGTAGGAGGACACGGCCACGGGGGTGGCGAAGATCATCAAAAGCAGGAACAATTCGACGCCCCTTAAGCCCAGGGCGTAGCCCAGGAGGGTGAAGGCGACGGGGAGCAGGATCAGCTTCAAAAGCAGCACCCAGAAAAGCTCCCGCCTGTTCTGCCGCATGGCGGAGAACTCCATGGTGCCGCCCAGGGTGATCAGGGCCAGGGGCGTGGCGGAAGAGCCCAGGGCGCTGACGGGCTTTTCGATGAAGGAGGGCAGGCGGATGCCCAGCACGAAAAAGGCAAGGCCGATGAGGCAGCCCTGGAGCAGGGGATTGGCGGCCATTTTTTTGAGGAGCTCCCATGGCCCGGTGCGGTCCCCCCCGGCGTACATCTCCAGCACGATCACGGCGGCGACATTGAACACCGTCACCATCTCCGCCAGGATGATGCCCGCGGCGCCGGACTTTTCGCCGCCGAACACGAACACCGTCATGGGGATGCCGTAGAGCAGATAGTTGGAGCGGAACAGGGCCTGGATGATCACGCCCCGGCGGCTGTTCTCCTTCACCAGGCGCGGTACGACAAGGATGCTGAGGATGATCAGGGCGATCACGCTCAGCGGCCCCATCAGCATGAGGGTGAGGGACGGGAAACCGTCCGCCGTGATGGAGTACACGTTCTGGAACATCATGAACGGGAACAGGACCCGGAACACCAGGGTGTTGAGCTTCTCGAGGAAGGGCCTGTCCGTCCATTTGAAGCGGACCACCAGGTACCCGATGGACAGGTAGATCAGGAAGGGGACCACCGCGCCCACGGCCAGGATGAAACTGTCAAACAAGGGGATCGATCCTTTCTTTAAGGGAAGCTGCGGGCCTGCCGGGACCGGACGGAGCTGTCAGGACGAACGGGTCAGAAAAGAGCGGAAGAAGGCGCACTCCTCGTCGTTGAGGCGCCGGGCATTCTCCTCCCGGATGTCCAGGTGGAACACGTGGGCCAGCTCTTTTTTATCGTCCCGGCAGTCCCTGAAAGTGACAGAAGTGCCCGCTTTCTCCAGGGCTTCGGTCATCGGGAGGGCCTGATCCCTCAGGAAATCCTTTTCCGCGGTCATGATGAAGGCGGGCGGGAATCCCGGGCACACATGGCTGAGGACGTCGATCCGCCGGAGCTCCTCCGGATCCCGTCCCCTGCCGGGGAGCAGGTCCCGCATGAGGAAGGCCGTCAGGTCCGCGCGTTTTTTGACCGCGATCCGGTAAGCCCCGCAGTTGAGGGCCACGGCCCGGGGCATGAAGCCCTTCGGCGGGGAGAACGGGTATCCCGCGGCGTATGCCGGATCCGCGCACATCTCCGTGAACAGGCTGAGCAGGTGGGCGCCGGCGGAATCGCCCACGGCGAAAACACTGCCGGGGTCGAGGAAATGCTCCGGGGCGTGATCCGAAACGAAGCGGAACACCGCGCAGGTATCCTCAAGGCACGCGGGGAAGCGGTGTTCCGGGGCCAGCCGGTAGGAGAAATTGACCACGGCGAAGCCCCGGCGCGCCAGGTCCGCGCAGTAGTACCGGTAGAGCTGCCGGTCGCCGTAGACCCAGCCGCCGCCGTGCACGCTGACGATGACCGGCAGCGCGGTCCCGGCGCTGCCCGTGGGGCGGCAGATCTCCAGGGACTGCCACACCGGGTCGGGCCCGTAGGGGATGCCTTCGGACACGGTCACATCCCCGGGGATCGTGAGGCCCGCGTCCCGCTTGAGGTCCCCTTTTTTGAAGGTCCTGCGCACCAGGTAACTGACAAGGGACAATTTCCGGCTCCTCCTTTGAAGATCAGTCTTCGTCGTCTTCCATGGCGTAGCTGATCTCGTCCAGCTCCGCGTGGAGGTATTCCGCCCAGGAGTACTGGTTCATGAAGTCCCCCAGGTAGTGGTAGCGGGACTCGGACTTCCTGGCCAGCCAGTCGTACAGGTCGCACTCGATCTTGTCCGCCGCGATGGCCATGCTGCCGCGCTGCTTGATGATGATGCCCTCCAGCTTCAGCCTGAACAGGGTGTTCTGCAGGTCCTGCCTCAGATTGCTCAGATAGGAGGTCTTCTTGTCCGGGTCCCCGTCATCCTCCCACAGGTTGGCGATGATCTCACCGTTGGTGGTCTGGGCGCCCCGGTTGCACACCAGAAGGCCCACGATCTCCTTGGTCTTGGAGTATTTGAAGGCGATGGGGCGGCCGTCCGCGAAGATCTCGAAATTGCCGAAGGTCTGGGCGAAGACGCGCTTGGGCGCGGCGGCGTCCGGCGGGTAGCGCAGCTGGTCCAGCTCGGCGGCCACGGTCTCCCGGGTGGCGGGCCTCAAAAGGCAGCCGCTGGCCCTTAAGGTCATGGCGTCGAAAGCGTCGCTCTTCTCCCCCGTCAGGTAGATCAGGTTCACGCCGGGGTTCAGGTCCTTGAGATACCTGCCCAGCACCATGCCGTCGATCTCCTTGAGCCTGAAGTTGAGGAAGGCGACGGTCACGTCCTTTTTGCGGGCCGCTGCCAGGGCAGCCGGGCTGCTGTCGCAGGGGAGGAGCTCCGCGTCCGGCCGGAGGGAAGTGATGATGCGGGACAAGTCGCTCAGGACTTTTTTATCGTTTTCCACGGTGAGGATGGTCATAACGACGCCTCCCCTCCGCCCATGTCGATGACGCGCAGGTGCTGTTCCCTGCGCTGTTTCTCCGTCATGCGCAGCGGATCCGCCTCGCCCACCAGCAGCATGTCCCCGCCTTTTTCGATGGCCTCCCTCAGGGGGCCGGCGCTCAGGTCGGAGATGACCAGGGCGGCGAAGCGGTCGTAATTGTCCTCGTCGATGACGGGGAAATGGTAGCGCATCCTGTACCAGTGGCTGGGATCCAGGCCCATCTCACCGATATAGAGCCTGTCCGCCGTGGCTTCCACCTCATCCGGGCCCGCGGGGGTGCCCGGCGGTGCGTCCATGTCCTCGCAGAACAGCATGGCGTACACCTTGAGGATCCGGGTGCGCACGGTCTCCCGGCGGCCGGAGCGGGTCACGGTCTCGGTGTCCATCACTTTGTAGTAGTAGTCCTGCGCGTCCTCGCTGTCCTCGAAGCGCAGGATCGCGTCGTAGAGCGCGCGGTCGATCAGCTGCTCAGCCATGGGGGCCTCCTTTTATTCGGTCACGCTCTCCAGCATGCCGCCCTCCGGGCGGATGGAGAGCTCGTGGCACATGCCCTTGCCCAGGGCCTTTTCCATGCCTGCTTTGAATCCCTCCAGGATATCCAGGGGCACGAAGGCCTGGATGGTGCCGGCGAAGCCGCCGCCGTGCACCCGGCAGGCGCCCCGGCCTTGAAGCAGGTGCTCCGCCAGGGCCAGGGCGAAGGCCATGTCCTGGTGCTCCTTGTATCCGGCGGGGATCACGTTCTGCAGGCAGCACCAGCTGGACCGCCCGGAGGCCTTGGTCAGCTCCAGGAAGGCGGCGAAATCCCCCTTCTCCAGGGCCTGCTTCTGCAGGAGCACCCGCCTGTTCTCTTCGTAGACGTGCATGGCGCGCAGGACCGCCCGGTCCCCCGCCTCCTTCCGCAGGGCTTTCAGCTCGGCGTAGAAATCCTCCTCGGGGATGTCCCGGAGCACTTTTTTATCAAAATGCGCGCAGACCTTGGAAAGCTCCCTGGGGACGGCGGCGTACTCGTCGGTCAGGTCCGCGTGGCTGGCGCCGGTGTCGATGATGCACAGGGCGTGGCCGGTGGCGCCGAAATCGAAGGCGAGCTTTTCCACCACGGGCTTTTCGGGGTCGTTGAAGTCGATGTACACCATGCCGCCCACGCTGGAGGCCGTCTGGTCCATCAGGCCGCAGGGCTTGCCGAAATACACGTTCTCCGCGTACTGGCCCACCCGGGCGATGTCCACGGCGCTCATCTTCCCGTCGTAGAACAGGGTGTTGATCACGTTGCCCAGCATCACCTCGAAGGCGGCGGAGGAGCTCAGGCCGCTGCCGGGAAGCACGGTGGAGCGCACCTTAGCGTCAAAGCCTTTGAGGGCCGCGCCCTTTTCTTTGAAGGCGGCCGCCACGCCCCGGATGAGGGCGGCGGTGGTGTTGATCTCATCGGGCCGTTTTTCGAGGTTTTTGATGTCCACTTTCACGGGGGCGTAGCCCTCGGAACACACGCGGATCTCATCCGTGCCGTTCAGGGTCACATCGGCGGTGGTCTTCAGGTCCACGGCCGCGGCCAGGACCCGGCCGTGCTGATGGTCCGTGTGGTTGCCGCTGATCTCCGTGCGGCCCGGGGCTGAAAATACGTAGCGCATCGTGGTCTCTCCTTATATAATATGATAGTTTAAGTATACCAAAGGGCGGGGCGCGTTACAACCGCCGGGTGAAGAAAAGCCCGGGGGTCAGTCCAGCTCCGCTCTCAAGGGGATGGAGTCCGCGGCGCCCGGGCGGGTCACGCTGACAGCGGCGGCCCTTCCCGCCCGCTCCATGCATTCCCGAAGGGGCAGGCCCTCCATGAGGCCGGCGATGAAATAGCCGGTATAGGTATCCCCGGCGCCGGTGGTATCCACGGCCGTGACCTTCTCCGCCGGGATGCGCGCCCGCTCCACGCCTTCGTTCGTCACGCGCCGGGCCGCGCTGCCCTGTGAGCCCAGGGTGATCACCGCGCTCAGGCGGGGCCAGAGCGCGTGGAGGCGGTCAAAGGCCGCGTCCGGATCCTTCTCCCCGGTGATCTCAAACGCTTCCAGGGCGTTGAGGAGCACCCAGGAGAGCTTTGAAAAGTCCACGTCCCGGAGCGAGGGATCGTAGGGCGAGGGGTTCAGGGCGATGACGAGCCCGCGGGCATGAGCCTCATCCACGATGAAGGGCAGCAGGGAGATCTCGTTCTGCAGTACCAGCCAGTCCCCCGGTGAGAAGCGGTCCAGGGTGAAAGTGACCTGCTCTTTCGTGACGCGCCGGTTGGACCCGCCGTAGAGCAGGATGCTGTTCTCTCCCCGGGGGTCCACCTGGATGAGGGCGTGGCCCTGGGCGTCGTCCACCTCCCGGATGAGGGACGTGTCCACCCCGTCCCGTTCCAGGCGCTGTTTGAGGTTTTCCCCGCCTTCGCCCACGCACCCGGCATGAAAGACCCGCGCGCCCGCCCTCGCGAGGGCGATGGACTGGTTGAGGCCCTTCCCGCCGAACTTGAGGGCGCGGCCGGTCACGGCCAGGGTCTCCCCCGGACGGACGAAATGATCCACGGAATAGACATGGTCCAGGTTCATGGACCCAAAGTTGAGCACCTTCATCATGAGACCTCCTTTGGGCGTATGTGTTCCCTGCGGAAAGATTATACCATACCGGAGAGGAAAGTGTCTGTTTTTTTTCCGCCGCAGGGCGCCGGGGCTGTTTTCCGGGGCGCAAATAGGGTATAATACGGAAAACAAGACCTATCGTTCCCCCGACGACACAGAGGAGGACCTGTTGATGAGTTTGGATCAGATCGAAGAAATCATCCGGCGGGGCCCGTTCACGGACACCTGGGAGTCCCTGTCCGCCTATGAGCCGCCCGAATGGTATCAGGGGCTGAAATTCGGCATCTTCATCCACTGGGGCGTGTACAGCGTGCCGGCGTACGCCAACGAGTGGTATCCCCGCAATATGTATACCCCGGGCACCCGGGAATTCGAGCACCACGTGAAGACCTGGGGGCCGCACAAAACTTTCGGGTACAAGGACTTCATCCCCCTTTTCACGGCGGAGAAGTTCGACCCGGCGGCCTGGGCGGACCTTTTTAAAAAAGCCGGCGCCCAGTATGTGATTCCGGTGGGGGAGCACCACGACGGGTTCCAGATGTATGGGAGCGCCCTGTCCCACTGGAACGCTCTTGAGATGGGCCCGAAAAGGGACGTGGTGCCCGAGGTGTTGAAGGCGTGCCGCGATAAGGGCCTGGTGGGCGGCGTGTCCTCCCACAGGATCGAGCACTGGTTCTTTCTGGGGCACGGGAAGGACTTCGACAGCGACATCAGAGAGCCCCTGAAGAAGGGCGATCTCTACTGGCCCTCCATGGCGGACCCTGCGGATCTGATGGACTTTGAGGCGGAGAACGGTCCGTCGGAGGAGTTCCTGGACGACTGGCTGGAGCGCACCTGCGAGATGATCGACCGGATGAAGCCCCGGATACTGTATTTCGACTGGTGGATCGGGCACAAAAAGGCCGCGGGCCACGTGCGGAAGATGGCGGCTTATTACTACAACAGGGCCGCGGAGTGGGGCTCCGGCGGCGTGATCAACTTTAAGCACGGCGCTTTTCCCGCGGGTGCGGCGGTGCCGGACGTGGAGCGGGGGCAGCTGGCGGATAAAAAGCCCTATCTGTGGCAGTCGGACACCTCCACGGCGCTCAATTCCTGGTGCTACACGGAGGAGAACGTGTTCCGGACCCCGGGGAGCCTGATCCGGGACCTCATCGATATCGTCAGCAAGAACGGCCGCCTGCTCCTGAATGCCGGTCCCCGGGCGGACGGCACCTTCTGCGAGGAAGACGTGAAGATCCTGTGCGCCATCGGGGACTGGCTGAAGGTGAACGGGGAGGCGGTATACCCGGCCCGGCCCTTCAGGGTGTTCGGGGAGGGACCGACGAACGTCGAGGAAGGCTTCTTCACGGAAGGGAAGGAGAAGGCCTGGGGCCCCCGGGACTTCCGGTTCACCTG
>CACZOZ010000411.1:0-5722 GCA_902782865.1 uncultured Eubacteriales bacterium | reverse complement strand
TACCAGTATGCCAGTCAATTGAGATACTCAACAACCAGGAGTTTGATAACTCGACCAGTACGTACTACCAACTGAGCCATGCGACCATGCCGCGATTTCCGCTGCAAGGAGTATTATAGCATGAATTCGGGGTTTGTCAATCTTTTTTTCACACTTTTGTTCACGTTTTATCGATTTGAAAATTCAGGTGGAAATATGGACAAATTGTCAAAAAAAGGATTGACTTGAGCGGTGTTCCGGGCTATACTGTGCTCAGATTAGTATGAATTTTGACTATTTGCCTTGTCATTTTATATTTTATTAACGCCCGATCATGATCACGGAGGCGCATGAGATGCGGGATGAGCTCCCCGACAATATCAGGCAATGGTACCATGACTGGTTCCTGATCGACCGCTTCTACACCCGGTGGGCGAAGCGGTACGATCTGACATACGCGTCCCTGTTCACGCTGTACGTGCTGCACGGTCATCACGGGTGCACACCCACCTATATCGCGGAGTTCCTGTCTTTGTCCAAGCAGACCGTGGCCTCCACCCTGAGGAGGATGGAGGAGAAAGGACTGGTGCGCCATGAAGAAAGTAAGCGTGACCGGCGCAGCCAGATCGTGATCCTGACGGAAAAGGGAAAGGCCTTCGCGGACGGGGTGATGACGGATCTGTACGCCATGGAGCAGCGGGCCTTCGCGAGGCTGACGGACGGGGAGATCCGGGAGATGGTGCGGATCAACCGGCAGCTGGCCTCGGCCATACAGGCGGAGCTGGAGGAGGATGAGGATGCCTCGGAACGATAAAAAGCAGAAGCGGCCCATCGACTGGGTGGTCATGACCGTGCCCCTGGCCATCATCGGGGCCCTGAGCGCGCTGCTGATCTTTTTCGCCGATGAGAGCCGCGGGGTGATCGACGCGGTGCGCGATTTCATCACCGGCACTTTCGGATGGTACTATATCCTGATCGGCCTGGTGTTTTTCCTGGCGGGATTATATGTGGCCTTCTCCAAACGCGGGAACATCCGCCTGGGAAACCTTGAAAAGCCCCGGTACGGGACTTTTGCCTGGGGCTCCATGGTGTTCACCGCCACGATGGCGGCGGACATCCTGTTTTTCGCCCTGCACGAATGGACCTATTACTACAGCGCCGTGCCCCTGGACTTCAACACCCTGAGCGCGGCGGAAAAGCACCTGTGGGCCTCCTCCTATCCGCTGTTCCACTGGGGCGTGATCCCCTGGAGCTTCTTCATCGTGCCGGCGGCCGCCTACGGATACATGTTTTTCGTGGACGGAAGGAGCAGGCAGCGCCTGTCCGAGGCCTGCCGGCCGGTGATCGGGAAGCGCGCGGACGGGGCCCTGGGCCGCACGATGGATCTGTTCAGCGTGTTCGGCCTGCTGGCCGGCACCGCCACCACCTTTTCCCTGGCCACGCCGCTGATCACCCTGGCCCTCAACCGGGTCTTCGGCCTGCCGAGCACCAAATTCACCGTGATCGGCGTGCTGCTCGTCATCGCGGCGGTGTACACCGCGGCCGTGGTGTTCTCTTTCAAGGGCATCTCCTATGTGGCGCAGATTTGCGTGTGGCTGTATGCCGCCATGCTGGCGCTGTTCCTGATCGGCAGCGACTTCATCTACATGCTGGAGACCGCCATCACGGCCCTGGGGAACATCATCTCCAACTTCTTCCGCATGGCCACATGGCTCGATCCCCTGCGGCTCACCGCCGCGGAGGGCAGCGCCATGGGCTTTCCCCAGCAGTGGACGGTATTCTACTGGGCCTACTGGATCGCCTGGTGCGTGGCCACCCCGTTCTTTATCGGGCGCATCTCCGAGGGCCGCACCTTAAGGCAGGTCATCATCGGCGGCCTGGTCGCGGGCGTGGGGGCCACGATGGTCTCCTTCAGCGTGTTCGGCACCTTCGGGCTGCACCTGCAGGCCACGGGCCGCATCGCCGCGGCGGAGATGATCGCCTCCGGCGCGCCGGCGGGCGAGGTGATCCTGTACATCTTCAGCTTCCTGCCCCTGCCGAAGGTGACCATGCTGGTGCTGGTCGCGGCCATGGTGCTGTTCTACGCCTCCACCTTCGACGCCCTCACCATGGTGATGAGCACTTATTCCTACCGGGGGGACTCCCTGGAGGAACCGGGCAAGGGCATGAAGGCCTACTGGTCGCTGCTGTTCGTGCTGCTGCCCATCGGCCTGCTGTTCTCCGAGCAGGCCATGAGCCAGCTGCAGACCATATCCATCATCGCCGCCCTTCCCATCAGCGTCATCCTGATCATCGTGCTGGTCAGTTTCCTGAAGGCCAGCCGGAACAGGGCCTGAGGGCAGCCGAACCTGCGAAAGGAGGAAAACACATGCAAGGGATCAAAGCCCGCCCGGGAAGCAGGCTGAACAAGAACCACGTGTGGTGGGCCGTGCTGTTCGCGGCGCCCGCCATGATCCCCATGCTGGTCTTCTGGATCTATCCCATCATCCGCTCCGTGATGATCTCCTTCACGGACTGGGACTACATCAGTCCCACCTGGAACAACGTGGGATTCGAGAATTACGCCAGCATCTTCGACAGCTCGCAGTTCACCAAGTCCGTCAGCATCACGCTGCTCTTCGCCCTGTACACGGTGATCCCCTCCATGGTGATCGGCCTGGCCCTGGCGATGCTGTTCCAAAAAGCTTTCGCGGGCAGGAGCGTATACCGGGCGCTGCTGTTCAGCCCCTGGGTGACGCCCACGGTGGCCGTGTCCATCGTGTGGATATGGCTGTTCAACGTGGACCACGGCCTGCTCAACGGGGTGCTTTCCGCCCTGAACCTGCCCAGCAGCAAATGGATCTCCAGCCGGGACACGGCCCTTGTGAGCGTGAGCATCGTCACGGTGTGGAAATCCCTGGGATACACGATGATCTTCTATTCATCGGCCCTGGAAAAGGTGCCGATGCAGCTGTATGAGGCCGCCTCCATCGACGGCGCCAACGGCTGGCAGAAGTTCAAGGCCATCACCTTCCCCGGCATCTCCCCCACCACGTTCTTCCTGCTGGTGATGCAGATGATCACCTCCCTGCAGGCCTACGACCAGATCCAGATCCTCACCCAGGGCGGGCCCGCGGGAGCCACCCGCACGCTGCTGTACCTGTATTACCAGTACGCCTTTGAAAAGTACAACATGGGCGAAGCTACCGCCGTGGCCACGGTGCTGATGCTTTTGACCGTGGGACTGAGCGTCCTGCAGTTCATCGGATCCAAGCGCTGGGTCACCTACGAGCAGTGAGGGGGTGACGGAAATGACTGATCACGCCGTCATCAACGAGGCCGGCAGGCGCAGGCACCGCCGCTTCATCCTGAAACGCACCGCCATGTACGTGTTCCTGACGCTGTTCACGTTCCTCATGGCCTTCCCCTTCCTGTGGATGATCTCCTCGGCCCTCAAGACCAAGGACGAGGTGATGAACTCCTTCTCCCTGATCCCCGAGAGCTTCCTGTGGAGCAATTTCGCCGAAGCCTTCAACGGCGCGGCCTTCGGCACCTATATCTTCAACAGCCTGGTGACGGCCCTGGGCATCGTGGCCATCCAGATCGTCAATTCCGCGATGATCGGGTACGCCCTGACCCAGCTGAACTTCAAGGGCCGGGGCGCCCTGTTCGCCGTGATCATGGGCACCAACATGCTGCCGGCGGCGGCCACCTACGTGCCCAGCTACATCATCCTGGCCAAGATGGGGCTGATCAACAGCTATACGGGCCTGATCATCTCCAACTGCGTGTACATGTTCGGCATTTTCCTGGTGCGCCAGGCCTTCCTGCAGGTGAACAGGAGCCTGGTGGAGGCCAGCTGGGTGGAGGGCTCGAGCCACTGGCACACCCTGTGGCACGTGCTGGTGCCCATCACCAAGTCATCCTTCGTGACACTGGGCCTGCTCAGCTTCGTGGCCAACTACAACAACTACATGTGGCCGAGCCTGATCACCACCAAGCCCCAGTACTACCTGATCTCCCAGGGCCTGAGGCTGTACTTCATCGAGGGCGGCGCCTACGGCATCAAGTGGCCCCAGATCATGGCCGCCTCCACCTTCACGGTGCTGCCGCTGATGCTGCTGTTCTTCGTGACCCAGCGCTGGTTCATCCAGGGCCTGAGCGATTCGGGCGTCAAGGGCTGACAAGGACCGGATCCGTCCCCCATCGGTCTGACCGCATCCGAGGATGCGTTCAAGAATAATTCATTTAGGAGGAGATCACATGAAAAAGTTTCTGTCCCTCATGCTGGCGCTGATCATGGCGCTGGGCGTATGCGGCGCGGCCGTCGCGGATGGCAAGGTGCAGGTGGAATTCTGGTACGGCCTGGGCGGCGCGCTGGGTGAGACCATCAAGTCCTTCATCGATGAGTTCAACGCCTCCCAGGACAAGTACGAGATCATCGGCGTCACCAAGGGCGACTACACCGAGACCTTCCAGGAGATCCAGGCGCCCATCGCCGCCGGCACACCGCCGGCCATGACCATCCTGGAGTACAGCCAGGTGAGCAAGCTGGCCGACAAGAACGCCCTGGAGGACCTGACGGGCTACATCGCAAATTCCGACTACAACCCGGACGATATCGTGCCCGCGTTCTACAACCAGGGCAAGTTCGGCGACAAGATCTTCGCTCTCCCCCTGCAGGGCACCACGCAGGTGTTCTACTACAACAGCAAGCTGATGGCCGAGATCGGCATCGAAAACCCCGACGAGATGCTCAGCACCTGGGAAGGCACCCTGGAGATCTCCCGCAAAGCCAAGGAAGCGGGCTACATGGGCTGGGAGCCGATGTACCGCCGCTACAATCTGATCGACCTGGCCTACGCCAACGGCGGCAAGCTGCTCAGCGATGACGGGCGCACCGTGCTGATCAATACCCCGGAGTGGGTGGAAGCCTGGCAGTTCATCCGTGACGCCATCGCCGAGGGCGTGATGGCCATCCATCACGGCGGCCAGGGCTGGGAGTTCTGGTATGCCACCATCGACGACGTGATGCTGGACCGCGCCGTGGGCTATACCGGCTCCGCCGGCGACCAGGGCGACCTGGACTTCAGCTTCATCGTGGCGCACACCCAGCCTGAAAAGGGCCTGAACAGCAAGGGCGGCGCGGCCGTGGTGGAAGCCACCCAGCTGGTGATCCTGGAAGGCGCTTCCGCGGAAGCCAAGCAGGGCGCCTTTGAGTTCCTCAACTTCATGACCAATACCGAGCACACCGCCCAGTGGAGCCTGAAGTCCGGCTACATCGCCGTGCGCCTCAGCGCTCAGGAAGCGCCGGATTACGCCGCCTACGCCGCGGAAAATCCCCAGATCCTGATCCCCCTGAAGCAGGCGGCCGAGATCGGCGCGGCCTACGTGCTCGATCCCACCGGCAATGAGATCTACGCGGCGCTGGACGATGCCTGCGACCTGGTGGAGATCGAGCTGGTGGACGCCCAGGAAGCCCTGGACGAGGCGGCCGAGATCGCCCAGAAAGCGCTGGACAAGTACTGGAAGAGTGTGGACGGCAACTGAAAAGCACCTTGACACGCCGAGGATCCCGTGTCCCCTGGGGGCCGCTTCAAGCGGCCCCCTTTTTTCGCGCAAAAGAAAAGGGCCGCGCGCGGCGGCCCTCAGATACGGGACGGATGAACGGTCAGGCCATTTCTTCCGCGATATGCCTGGCCACATGGATGCCGCTGGCGGAGGCGTGGGACAGGGAATGGGTCACGCCGCTGCAGTCCCCGAT
>CACZOZ010000410.1:0-6642 GCA_902782865.1 uncultured Eubacteriales bacterium | reverse complement strand
GGGCGGTGATCACCGCAGCCTTTCGGCACGCGACAGGATCAGACCCGCGAGCGACTGGATCATATCCGCGGGCAGAAAGGACGACTCACACAGGGCCAGCCAAGCGGGAACACGATCGAGCATGCTCCGGATCATCGCGTCGGCGGTTTTCCCCGCGATACCGGCAGCCTCGGCAAAGGCGAGGAGATCGCCGCGCCTCAGGTTGGTTTTCTTTCCGTTCATCGTCAGGGCGAATTCCTCACGATCCTCCGGCATGATCAGGTTCACCGGCAGCAGATCATAAGCCGGAGACAGCACATAGGTCCCGCTTTCAGGCTCCGTCTCGATGAGTGAGAAATTTTTCAGGTGCATGTCCGAATTCCCTGTCAGAAAGCAAAAGACCAGCCGCATGTACAGTTCCGCTTTATCCAGACCCGGACGGGAGGAATGCCGCTCGATGACCTTGACACAGCGTTCATATGATCCCCGATATTTATCCTGGCTGAGCCGCAGATCCAGCTGGCAGAAATCCTCCATGGCCAGCATACGGACCGGGCGGCCCGGCACCTGTTCCCGATCCACCCGCCTCGTCAGATACGCGAGGCAGTTTTCCATCCGGACCAGGGCATGGGGCACTACGGACAATCCCGCGGCCGAGGCCATCCCCATCACCAGGTGCTCGGATTCGGGCAAAGCGCGAAACTCGGCCACCTGGGGCTTGAGAATGTAGCCCGTGGGATGATCCGCCAGTGTCATGCGGGGAGCCCCGTCAGTGGACAGGTGCAGCGACAGCTTTTTCTGTACACCGGGCACAGTATACCCTTTCTGCACTGTTTTTTCAGCCAGCAGCGTCAAAGCGTCATCCGTGAGCGCGATCTCCGGCATGCTCTTCGTGCCGAAAAAACGACGGATACAGGCCGGATGCCAACCGGACGCGGGCACAGGATCAGAAAGCGGTTTACCGCAGCATAGGCAATTCATCATTTCACATCCCCGATACTCACGGCGCCGATACAGTCACGGCATGCCACCATGAGCAGGCCGAAACGATCCGACGCGTCGATCTTCCAATTGCGGCTCACGACCCCCAGGAGCCATCCTTCCGGTATCAGTCCGTCGAAAAACGGAAACAGCGTACCGGACAGGTAAGGCCCTTCCCGAAGGGGCAGTGTCAGGGATACGGGAACAGCTCTCTCCCCTGTGAGATAAGCGGGATCGTAGGCAAAGCTGTATCCCTCGTCAGTTTCCCGGAGCGTCCCCGCGAAGCGATCTCTGACATAAACCCCGGCCTCACGAAGCCCGCTCATTCAGATCCCTTCCTTTCCCCGATCCTGGCAGGCACAGCCTCCATGCCGAACATGTAAAGGGCCTGGTTCACCTTGTCAAGGCGGACAGTCTCCTTGCCCTGTTCCAGCTCACGCACGAAGCGCAGGCCCAAGCCGGAACGGAGAGCGAATTCCTCCTGGGTGAGCCCCGCCGCCTTGCGATTTTCACGGATGAATTCCGCGATCCTGTTTGAACGCATCTGATCACCTCTTGACCACAGAATATACCCGTTCGGGTATTATGTCAACGTTTTTTGTATGTTTTATACCCGTTCGGGTATGTTTTACATTAAAGCGCACGTTATTATATCCGTTCGGGTATATCAGCAGATCCTGTTTCCGCAGTTATGATCATAAAGCCGAAATATGAGTTATGTATGGATCGCTTCGAAAAGTGATCGGGCCGGCACAAAAAAAGGCCCCATCCGACTGTTTCGATCGGATGAGGCCGTTTCATTTAAAAGGTCAGTTCTTCACCGCGGCGCGCTGGGCGTTCAGGTCCATCTGGCTGGCCTTCTTCTGCTTGGCGGAGCGCCAGGCGTACATGATCAGGGCGACCGCGATGACGCCGTAGCTCAGGAAGGCCCGGAAGTACTCGCCCACGGCGGAGTTGCCGAACATGGCGGACGCGGCGCTCTGGGCGGTGATGAACAGGGAGTGGAACAGGAACGTGCCCACCAGGGCCTGCAGATTGGTGGCCCGGTCGATGGACGCGCCGCCCACCAGGATGGCCGCGCCGGCGTACAGGCCCACCTGCTCATGAGCCGCGTAGGTCTGGAAGGTGCCGATGCCCTCGCTCTGCATGAACACGATCTGGCCCCAGCCGGCGAGCACCGTGGAGATCATGATGGCGATCACGCGGGTGCGGTCCACATCGATGCCGGAGGCGTTGGCCACGGTCTGGCTCTGGCCCACGGCGCGGAACTTCTGGCCCAGGCGGGTGCGCATGATGGTGGAGTTGAACAGGCACAGGCCCAGGATGAGCACCCAGGTGATCAGGGGCAGCTTGAGCTCGCGGCCGTGATTGCCGTTGACCACATTGGCCACGGCGGGGATGGAGAACACGCCGGCGATGACGGCCGCCACGACGAGGCTCGTCACCATGCGCTTCACGGTGATCTTTTTACGGAAGTAAAGGAACACGGAAGCGCCCGCCAGCACGGCGCAGAAGATGTACAGCGACAGGAGGAACGGGATGTGGGCGATGCCGTCGATGGCGGTGTAGAGGCCCACGGAACCGGTGAGGTTCAAAGTGTTCTGCACGCCGCTGGCGCCCACGATGGTCACGTTGCTGTTCAGGGGGATGATGGAGCCGAAGATGAACAGGAACAGGAGCTGGTACGCGCCGTTGGCGAAGTACCCCAGGATCAAAGATCCGATGGTCTCCTGGCCCTTCATCTTGTTGAGCAGCTTGCCGATGAGGAAGCCGAAGAAGGCGCCCAGGGGCAATGTGATGGCCGCCGCCAAAAGGATGCCGGGCAGGCCGCTCACGCCCCAGCTGATGGTGAGCAGCAGGCCGATCTGGGCCGCCATGGCACCGATGGTGATGGCGAAGTTGATGCCCATGCCCGCCACGATGGGGATGATCAGCGCCAGCACGATGAAGGCGTTGCGGTTCAGCCTCAACAGCAGCTGGCTGGCCACGTAGTTGATGTCCAGGCCCGACACCACGATGAACAGCACGCTCAGGGCGATGAACAGGTAAGTGACCACATATTTTTCAAGATGCGCTTTGATCTGATTCTTGTCAGCCACGGCGCCCACCTCCGCTCTGCGTCAACGCGTACAGGATGATACCGTTGGAGATCATGATGCGCATGACCTCGCTCAGGCCGCCGCCGGCCACAACGGAATTGGCGATCTGCTGGCCGAACACCAGCACGCCCTCGAACAGGAACACGCCGATGAGCACGTGGCTCACCTTGGCCTTGCTCACCGTGGCGCCGCCGATCAGGATGGCGGAGGAGGCGATGAAGCCCAGCTGCCTCGGCGCGGTGTACAACTGCGCGTAACCGAAGGCCTGGGAGTAGAACACGATGCCGATGGCCGCGATCACGGTGGAGAGCACCGTGCCCACGGTGCGCATGCGGTTCACGTTGATGCCGCTGGCCTCGGCGAACCGGGGATTGGATCCCGCGGCCGTCATCGCGATGCCCAGGCGGGACCGGGAGAACAGCCACACCGCCAGGCAGCACAGCCCCAGGAAGAGCAGGCCGCCGGTGGGCACCTTGATGCCGAAGACCTTGAAGGCGAACAGGTTGTCCAGCAGGTGGGCGAAGCTGCCCAGCAGGCTGTGGGTGACCCTGAGGCCCTTGCCGCTCAGAAGCCACACGATCTTGGGATTGTTGAAGGGGAGCATCATCCAGCCAATGCACATCAACGACACGAAGGAGAAGCCCACGTAGGTGGAGATGGTCATCTCATTGCCCTTCATGCGGTTGAGCAGCTTGGAGTAGGCCCAGCCCAGGGGCAGGGACACGAGCGCGCCCATCGCGCAGGCGAAGAGCATGGCCGGGAAGCCCACCAGGTTGAACTGCAGGGCCAGCACGATGCCCAGAAGGCCGGAGATGCAGCCGATGGTCATGCCCATGTTGAGGCCGATGCCGCACTGGATGCCCGGCATCATGGCCAGCACCAGCACGCCGTACATCGTCATGCGCTCCAGCACGTTGCCCATCATCATGCGCACGCTGATGTTGTAGAGCTCCGCCAGCAGGCACAGGTAGATGAAGAACAGGGCGATGATGGTGCGGGGCACGCCGAAGCGCTCGGTGAGGGGCTTCCAGAAGAAGACCATCAGGCCCAGCAGCAGCACCGCGATGCCCGCCAGGAGCAGGGGCTTCGCCAGGGAGGCCAGTGAGAGCTTCCACGCGCCGGGGCCCTCTTTGGCCTGGTGCGCTTTGTAGGTATTGTAGCGGGCGGAGAAGGAGGCGTCCTCCAGCCAGAGCACCTTTTCGATGTTCTCGCGGAGGGTGTTCTGCAGCTTGGAGCTGAGTTCTCCCAGGTCCGGGATGATGGTGACCAGCTGGGTGTTCAGCTCCCCGTAAGCGGCGTTCTTTTCCTCTTCTTCCTTGTCAAGGGCCGCGGTGGCGGTGAAATACTTGTAGTCCGCCTGGGTCTCGCTGACGGTCTCCGCGCCGGCTTCCTGCTCGGCGGGAGGCGCGATGGTCTCGCCCTTCTCGGCCGCGGCGATGTGCTCCGCGGCGGATGTGAGCAGCGCGTCCTTAAAGCTCTCGGCGTTTTTAAGTTCCGGAGCCTCGTCGATCAGCTTTTCCCAGATGGCGTCCTTGTCAAGGCCCAGGTAGGCGGACCAGTCCGGGATGGCGGTGGCCAGCACCGTCTGCAGCTGGGTGAGCTGCTCGGCGTCCTCTTTGGCCTGCTGTTTGGCGGCCATGTCCCGGGCCAGGCGGATGAAGCCGTCCTTAAGGTGAGCGTTCTCGGGCTTTAAAAGGTCCGGCGCTGTCTGAGAAAGGGCGGTGAACACCTTGTCGTCATCGATGTCCGCGCCGGCGACGGCCTTCCAGTCGGAAGTGTTGTCCACCAGGGCCACGTAGATCTCGGCGTAGACCGCGCGTTCCTTTTCGGACAGGGTCCTGGACTCCGCCAGGGCCTTCTCGAAGGCGCTGATGGCGCTGTCCAGAGCGGCCTGATCCTGCACGACGGGGTTGGCGTAGAGCTTTTCCGCCTCCGCCCGGGCCTCGTTCATGGCCGCGTCGCAGATAGCGTTGACCTCATCCAAGCCGCGCTTGCGGAAGTTCTTGTCCTTGCGCAGCTCCGCCAGCTTGTCCGCCCGGGCCGACTGGGCGATGTTGTTGATCAGGCCCTCGGACGCGGCGTGCAGCACGGTATCCGTGCGCATCCGGTCCAGGCTGGCGACGCTCTCTTTGGTGCCCTGCAGCACATAGCCGGCGATGGAGGCGGCGATGAGCGCCCCCGCCAGGATGAACAGCACGACAGGCACGATCCGGGAGCGGATCCCGGGCTTTTCATGGGCCTTTTCGCTCATGCTTTTTCACCCTCCCTGCTCTTCACGCCGGACATGGCCAGGCCGAAGGCCGTATCCGAGGCGTCCACTTTCAGGATATCCACGACCCGGCCTTCCGCCACGATGGCGATGCGGTCGCAGATGGAGCGCAGCTCCTGCAATTCAGACGATACCATCACGATGGTCATGCCCTTGTCGCGGTTGAGGCGCACCAGGGTCTCCAGCACCAGCTGCTTGGCGCCGATGTCGATGCCCCGGGTGGGCTCGGACACGAACAGGAACTTTGGATCCATGGCCAGGGCCCGGGCCACGCAGACCTTCTGCTGGTTGCCGCCGGACAGGGTGCCCACCGGCTGGGCGGGCGAGGTGCAGCGGATGTCCAGCTCCCTGATCATCTCCTCCGCGTACCTGCGGATGCCGCGGCTGTCCTTCTGGCGCAGGGGCCCTTTCAGGAAGGCGCCCTTGACCTGCATGGCGGTGAAGGCGATGTTGTCCTCGATGGACTGGTCCAGGAGCAGGCCCACGCCCCGCCGGTCCTCACTGACCATGGCCAGGCCGCTGCGGAGCACGGCGCCCGCGTCCCCCAGGGGGAGCTTCTGCCCGAAGAACTCCACATCGCCGATGGCCTCGTACAGGCCCATGACGCCGTTGGGGATGCCGATCTTTCCCTGGCCGGCCAGGCCGCCGATGCCCAGGATCTCGCCCTCGCGCACGTCCAGGTTGATGCCCTTGTCCACCTCGCCGGGCATGTTCACCCACAGGTCTTTGATGGTCATGGCGGTGCCGCCTTTGAGCTCTTCCTTACGCTTCTCCACCTGGATCACGCCCTCGCTGCCCCGGCCGATCATCAGGGCCGCCAGCTTTTCGGGGGAGGTGTCCTTCTTGTCGAAGGTGGAGACCAGCTGGCCGTCCCGCAGGATGGTCACGGTGTCCGCCGCGTCCATCACCTCGTCCAGGCGGTGGGTGATGAAGATGATGGCGATGCCCCGGGCGGCGATGGACTTCATCACGTCCAGGAGCTGCTGGGCCTCGGACTCGGTCAGCACGGCGGTGGGCTCGTCGAACACCAGCAGCTTCATGCCGGATTTGTCGATCTCACGGGCGATCTCGATGAACTGCATGTGGCCCACAGGCAGGCCGTGCACCATGGTGTATTCCTCGATGCCCATGCCCACGTCATCCAGGGCCCTGCGGGCGTCCTGCGCCATGGACTTGCTGTCCAGGAATTCCAGGTCCTTTCCCAGGATCCGGCTCACCAGCCAGGGCCGGGTGATCTCGCGGTTCAGCTTGATATTGTCCGTCACGGAAAAGCCCGGGATCAGCATGAACTCCTGGTGCACCATGCCGATGCCC